>DASXIK010000326.1:0-2767 GCA_036498025.1 Chthoniobacterales bacterium | reverse complement strand
CAGCACCGCGCAGGCAAGCCCCGTCCTGGAGATCCTTTTCATGATTATGCAGGTTTCGTCGTGCCCGCAATCGCGGGGGTATCCGGCTCCGCGCCGGTGTCGTAGGTAGACAGGAAATCTTTGAGAATCTGGAACGCGGTCGTTGTATCGTCGGCGAATTTGAAGAGCTCCAGGTCTTTTTCCGCGATCGTCCCATAGCGCACGAGCGCATCGAAGTTTACGATTTCCTTCCAAAACTCCGTGCCGTAGAGAAGGATTTGCATTTTCTTCTTAAGCTTGCCGGTCTGAACCAGGGTCAGGATCTCGAAGAGCTCGTCCATGGTCCCATAGCCGCCCGGGAACACGACCAGCGCCTTGGCCATATACGCAAACCAGAACTTGCGCATGAAGAAGTAATGGAACTGGAAGCTGAGGTCGTCGGTGATATACGGGTTCGGGTGCTGCTCGAAAGGTAATCCGATGTTGAGGCCGATCGTCTTTCCGCCAGCGTCGGAGGCGCCGCGGTTGGCCGCTTCCATGATTCCCGGGCCGCCGCCCGAGCACACAACGTAACGATGACCCGGACCCGTTTGCGCTTCCGACCACTCGGTGAGCATTTGCGCCAACTCGCGGGCCTCGTCGTAATACCGGCCTAAAACATCGGCCTGGTGAATACGCGCCGACCCGAAAAATACGATCGTGTCTTGAATCTTCTGCTTGCGAAAATGCTGTAGAGGTTCCAAATACTCCGAGAGCAGACGGATTGAGCGCGCCTCCGGCGTTTTCAGGAAATCTTCGTTCATGTAAGCCAAGACGGGCTCGTTCATTTGGATTCCACTTTCTCCATCCGCTTCTTCAGATCTCTTACAGACTTGGCAATCTCGTGCAGCTTTTGAAATGCAGTAATGGCCCGCAGCCACTCATTGGCCGCGAAGGCCGGCGAACCGGACATTCTGGCTCCGGCCGGAACATCGCCGCCGATTCCGCTTTGCGCATAAATGATCGCGTCACGGTTGATGGTGAGATGCCCGGAGATGCCCACCTGCCCCGCAAGCAGAACGTTTTCTTGGAGGATGGAGCTTCCGGCAAGGCCGGTTTGCGAGCAGATGATGTTGTCTTCGCCCACCACGCAAGCGTGGCCGATCTGCACCAGGCTATCGATCTTCGCGCCCCGTTTGACGCGGGTCTCGCCCACCGTAGCGCGGTCGACAGACGTCAGGCTCTGGATCTCCACGTCGTCTTCGATCACCGTAGGGCCGCTCTGCGGGATTTTGGCGTGCGTGCCGTCCGCGCGTTTGGCAAAGCCGAAGCCGTCGCCGCCCACCACCACGCTGTTCTGCAGAATCACGCGATTTCCAATGCGGCAAAATTCGCGGACCGCGGAGTGCGAGTGGGCCAGAAAATCGTCCCCGATCTCCGCGCCTTCATAGATCACGACATGCGGATGGAGCACGGCGTTCTTGCCGATCCGCACATGTTCCCCGATCGATACAATCGTCCCGATCGATGCGCCTTCCCCGATCACCGCGGTGGCTGAGATTGCCGCCATCGAATGAATCCCGGGCGCAGGACGCGGCGGCTGATAAAACAGAGCGAGGGCACGCGAGAAATCGAGATAAGGGTTCCTCGAAACCAATGTCGACAGGCCTTCGATCGGCGCATCGGCGAGAATCGCACTGGCTTTCGAGAGCTTCACCTTCGGCGCATATTTCGGGTTCGCCAGGAAGGTCAACTGGCCCGGAACGGCCTGCTCCATACCTGAGACACCGGTAATCTCCTGATCGTCGCCGAGGAGTTCACACCCCAGCTTTTCGGCAATTTCAACTAATCTCATGGACTCCGTTTCAGGGTATCAAGCGGCGTACCCGGTAAACCATCCAAACGCCAGTAAAGCCAGCACAATCAAGGTAATCACGACATAGGTGGTGTCTTTTTCGCGCGCAAAGGCGATCACCGAGAAGATCACCCTTGCGATGGGAGTCATGATCAACGTTAGAATCGCCGCGTGGAGCCAGCCTTTCGGGAATTTTGCCGGCTGGAAGATCCGGTAGTGGGGCGTTCCGCCGCCGGAGTTCTTCAAGTAAATCGCCAGGCCGATGATGGCCAGGATCGCGGCCGCGCTTACGCCCAGGCGCAGGATGCCGGCGATCGTCTCGTCCATGCGGCGTTCGTTTTCAGTCAAAGTTTTCCCGCCGCTCCTTTATAGATCATCTGCACGGCCAGCGCGCCGATCACCGCGCTGAACACATAGCGGAGCGTCTGATTATTCGCTCTGGAGAGAAGATTCGCGCCGATCAGCGACCCGACCAGAACACCCAGCATCACAGGCGCGGCCAGGCCCGGTTCGATGAAGCCCTTCCCGAGGTACACACCCGCGCTGGCAGCCGCGGTCACGCCGATCATGAAGTTGCTGGTAGTGGTGGATACCTTGAAGGGCAGCTTCATCACGCGGTCCATCGCCAGAACTTTAATCGCGCCGGAGCCAATGCCCAGCAGCCCGGAAAGCGCGCCGGCCACTGACATGAGAGCGAAGCCGCCGCCGACATTGTGAACCCGGTAGGATTGCCACCCGCCCTTAACCGGCATCTCCGAATTGAGGCGCAGTTTGTCCGCCCACGAATGCGCCGGCCCGGCCTCCTCAACGAGATGGTCTTTGGCAGTCAGGGAGAGGTAAGCGGAATAGAGCAGCACGAGTCCGAAGACGACGGCGAGCGAACTGGTGGGGACCCGAGTGGCCAGATACGCCCCGATGATTGCGCCGAACGTGGTGGCGATTTCCAGGAACATC
>DASXIK010000325.1:0-10989 GCA_036498025.1 Chthoniobacterales bacterium | reverse complement strand
CCACTTCCTTGGTCGTCACTCCGGGCCGGACCAGCTCGCTCACCCGCTCGAGAATATCACTGGCCGTGCGACAGGCGAGCCGCATTTGCTCGATCTCTTTTGCGCTCTTGATTGGAATCACGCTGGCACCTCCTGCTCAATTAACCGAGAGATATCACTGAAAACCTCCTCGCGATTCCGGTTCCCGTCGATTCGGTTCAAGGTCGATAGCCTGTCGTAGAATTCGGCCAGCGGCTGCGTCTTGGCATTAAACTCCTGCAGCCGCTTTTGCAGCACTGCCGGGTCATCGTCATTCCGGCGATCGAGGTGGCCATCGCAAAACGGGCAGACGGGGCGTTCCGAGAAACTCGCACTGCCGATGCTGGTGGTGAATCCGCAGCCGCGGCACTGCAGTCGGCTGCCAATGCGATCGCGCACGGTTTGCTCCGATACCTCCAGCCAGATGGCCAGGTCGAGCGGTGTGTGATGCCGCTCCAGGATGTCCTGCAAACTCTGCGCCTGCGGGAGGGTCCGTGGAAAGCCATCGAAAACGAAGCCGTAACCACCGTGCAAACGCAGCCAGTCCTCGATCAATCCCACAATGATTTCATCCGGCACCAGCCCGCCCTGCTTCGTAATCTCCGCCGTTTCCAAGCCAAGCGGAGTGCCCAGATCTTTTTCCCGGCGCAGGATGGCCCCCGGCGAAGTGACCGGGATACCGAATTGGCGCGTGATCAGTTCCGCCTGGGTCCCTTTGCCGGAACCGGGCGCACCCAGGAGCACGAGTCGCCTCTTCACTTAGCGCCGCCGTAGATGAAGATCGCCACACCGGCGATCACCAGCGCAGCGATCCCGACGTAGAGCCACATCAGGGTGGTCTGCTCGGCGGCATCTCCGCGGCTATAGGGGGCGGAACGGTCGAAAGCGCGTCCGCGAATCCGGCCTTTCCGCAGGAACCCATCGTAATGGCGCTGAATCAAATGGGTCTCAACCTGGCGCATGGTGTCGAGCATGACGCCCACCATAATGAGCAAGCTGGTTCCTCCAAAGAACTGCGCGGTGATTTGCGGCACGTGCGCCCCCTGGCTGAGCAAACTCGGCAGGACAGCGATCAAGGTCAGGAAAATCGCCCCGGCGAACGTCAGGCGAGTCATGGTGAAATCCAGAAAATCCGAGGTCGGTTTGCCCGGACGCACGCCGGGAATGTAAGCGCCGTGCTTCTTCAAATCGTCGGCGATCTGGGCGGGCTGGAATTGCGTGGCCACCCAGAAATAGCTGAAGAAGAAAATCATGGCGGCCAGGAAAACGTAATGCGGCAAGCCAATGGAGAGCGCCTCGGAAATCTTCACCGCCGTCGGGCTGTTACGGAAAGCCATCTTGACGATGGTCGAAGGAAAAATCAGGAGCGCGTAGGCGAAAATGATCGGCATCACGCCGGCGTAATTAACTTTCAACGGCATGTGCTGGGTACCGCCGCCGTACATTTTCCGGCCGACAACGCGCTTGGCATATTGGATGGTAATCTTGCGCACGCCCTGGGTGATGGCGATGACGCCGGCGATGACGATGAACAGGAACGCCACCATGAGCACGAGGATCGACGGATTCACCTGGCTGCCGCCGCCCTGAGCCGATGGGACGAAAGTCTTCCAGGCCTGGGCCAGCGCCGCGGGCAGACGGGCCACGATGCCCACGGTAATAATTAAAGAGATGCCGTTGCCGATGCCTCGCTCTGTGATCTGATCTCCCAGCCACATGAGGAAAAGCGTGCCCGTGGTGAGAGAGACGATGGTGACAATGATGAACGTCCAGCCCGGGTCCGCCACCAGCGGAATTCCCAAATTGCGGATGGTCTCGTTGATCCCGGGCAGCATTTGGTAAGACTCCGGATGCTGCAGGGAAATGGCCAGCAGATACCCCTGGAAGAGACAAAGCAGCACCGTGGCATAGCGCGTGTACTGCATGATCTTCTGGCGGCCGCCGTCTTCGCGCGCCAACCGGCCTAACTGCGGAATGACCGCTGTGAGCAGCTGCATCATGATCGACGCGCTGATATAGGGCATGATGCCGAGCGAGAAGATGGCGCAGTTCTCCAGCGCGCCGCCGCTGAACAAATTAAAAAGAGCGGCCACGCCGCCGCCGGCTTTCTCGGTCAGCGCGCTGCGGAACCATTCGTGCAGCACCGCCTGGTTGACCCCGGGCGTAGTCACCGCTGCGCCCAGCCGGACAATGACAATGACGGCCAGGGTAAAGAGAATGCGCCGGCGCAGCTCCGGTATCTTGACCGAATTGAGGAACGCCGAAACCATCCGCTAAATTTGGAGCATCTCGCCGGGAGCGCTAGCGCTTCCGCGATTTGGCCTTGGTAGCGCGCGCCCCGCTCTTGGCGGCGGATTTTTTGCCGGACGTTTTCCGCGCCGCTTTGGGAGCGGCGGCCTCGGCCTGCTCAACGGGAGCGTCCTCCGCGGGAGCGGATTCCTGGCGGACACGGGCTTCCCGCAAAGTGATGGTGCCGCCCGCCTTGTCGATCTTCTCCCGCGCGGACGCGCTGATCTTATCCGCCTCGATGGTGAGGGCGTGCTTCAACTCTCCGTTGCCCAAAATTTTTACTCCGGCCACATGGCCGCGAACCAGCTGCGATTCCCGCAGGAGTTTCTCGTTCACTACCGTGCCGGCTTTGAAATCGTTCAAGTCTCCCAGGTTAACCACCGCCCAGGTCTTGTGGAATCTCGCATTATTAAAGCCGCGCTTGGGCAAACGCCGGATGAGCGGCATCTGGCCGCCTTCAAACCCGAGCCGGATGCTGCCGCCGGAGCGCGCTTTCTGGCCCTTATGCCCTTTGCCGCTGGTCTTGCCATGGCCGGAGCTTTCTCCGCAACCGAGGCGTTTCACGCGATGGCGCGAACCCGGCCGGGGCCGCAATGTGTGTAAACGCATCATGACGCGGGGGTGTTGTTAGGGGCTTGCCCGGTGACTCCGTCATGCCCCCGAATGCCGCGGACCTTGAAAATTTCGTCGCGGCGCCGCAAGGACTTGAGCGCGGCCACCGTGGCCTTGACCACGTTGGCGTGATTGCTGGAACCGAGCGATTTCGCGAGGACGTCGCGAATCCCTGCGGCCTCCACCACGGCGCGAACGCCGCCCCCGGCGATGACGCCGGTGCCCGGTGAAGCCGGGCGCAAGAGCACGCGGCCGCCGCCGAATTCGCCGATGGTTTCGTGCGGAATGGTGTTCTCGTGCAGCGAAACTTTCTGCATCGATTTGCGAGCGGACTCCGAAGCTTTGCGGATCGCTTCCGCGACCTCGTTGGCCTTGCCGAAGCCGACGCCTACCGAGCCGTCATGATCGCCTGCCACGATGAGAGCGCTGAAACTGAAGCGCCGCCCGCCCTTGACCACTTTGGCGCAGCGATTGATGAAGACCACTTTTTCGGTGGTGTCGCCTCTCGCCGCCGATGTCCGGTCGGTCGTGCGTTCCCGTTGTCTGCCTTGGTTTTGTTGAGCCATGAATAAATTAGAACTTTAATCCGCCTTCGCGGGCTGCATCGGCCAGAGCTTTCACTTTTCCGTGATAAATGTATCCGCCGCGGTCAAACACCACCGCCTCCGTTTTCTTGGCCAATAAACGTTCGGCGATCTTCTTGCCGACCATTTCCGCGTTGGCGCGATTCGCGGCGGCTTTGGCCTGGCCGAGAATTCCTGATTCCTTGGTGGAGGCCGCCACCAGCGTGCGGCCGGCATCGTCATCGACCACCTGCGCGTAGACGTGCTTGCCGGAAAAATGAATGGTCAAACGCGGACGCGCGGCCGTGCCCGAGACTTTCTTCCTGATCCGCTGATGAACACGCTTGCGCGTGGCTTTTCGATTGAGGGCAGCCATAATTACTGAACGGTTTTGCCTTCCTTGCGGCGGATCTGTTCGCCCGCGTAACGCACACCCTTGCCTTTGTAGGGTTCGGGCGGGTAGAAGCGGCGAATATCAGCCGCCACCTGGCCGACCGTTTTCTTGTCGATCCCCGAGATGCTGATCTTGGTGTTATCGGTCACCGCGATCTTGATGTCTGCCGGGATGGGAAACAAAATCGGGTGCGAAAAGCCCAGGCTCAAATTCAAATTGGACCCCTGCACGGCGGCCTTGAAACCGACGCCCTCGATCTCGAGGTTTTTGGTAAATCCTTCGCTCACACCCTGCACCATGTTGTTCACGAGCGAACGGGAGAGACCGTGCAGCGCCTTCACGCTGCGAGTTTCCGCATCACGCACGACCGAGACGCGATTGTCCGCCACAGTGGCCTTGATGTTGCGCGGCAACGTCCAGCTGAGCTTGCCCTTGGGACCTTCCACGGAGACAGCGCCGTTGCTGTCCACGTTGACTTTGACCTTGGCCGGGATTTCGACCGCTTTATTTCCGATACGCGACATAATCTACCAGATATAGGCCAGCAGCTCGCCGCCGACTTTCTGTTTCTTGGCTTCCCGGCCTGAAAGAACTCCGCGCGGGGTGGAAAGAATGGCCACGCCCATGCCGCCGAGGACCCGCGGGATCTCATCGGCACCGACGTAACGGCGCAAGCCCGGCCGGCTGATGCGGCGCAGGCCGGTGATGGCGCTCGTGCGATTGGCCAGCTTGTTGGTGATCTTGATGCGAGGATGGGCCGCCGTGGTGTCCACCTCGTAATCCGTGATGTAACCTTCCTGCTTGAGGATCTTGATGATGTCAGCCTTGATCCGGGAATAGGGCAGGAACATCTCAGCCTTTTGCGCCTGCGCTGCATTGCGAATGCGCGCCAAAAGGTCGGCGATAGGGTCTGTAACAGTGCTCATGGTATCAAGTAGCTGAGGGCGCGACGGCCTTTTTGGCCCGGTCGCTGAACGGCATTCCCATCTCGCTCAGGAGCGATTTGGCTTCCTCGTTCGTCCGCGCGCTGGTCACAATGGTAACATCAAAACCGATGTTGCGCTTGATTTTATCAAGCTCGACCTCGGGAAAGATGGATTGGTCGGAAACGCCTAACGTATAATTCCCGTTGCCGTCAAAAGAGCGCGGCGAAACCCCGCGAAAGTCGCGAATGCGCGGCAGGGCGGTTTTGATCAGCCGTTCGAGAAATTCGTACATGTGTTCCCCGCGCAGCGTGACCTTGGCACCGATGATCTGGTCTTTGCGCAGCTTGAAATTGGCGATGCTCTTTTTCGACTTCGTCTCGGCCGGACGCTGCCCCGTAATCAGGGCCAGTTCCGCCTTGGCATCTTCCATCGCCTGCTTCACATCCGTCTGCGAGCCGACGGACGTGTTGATGACCACCTTCTCCACCTTCGGGATTTGGTGCAGGTTCTTGTAACCGTGGCGCTCCTTCAGCGCGGGCATGACCCTCGCCTTGTAGTCCTGATAAAATTCGTTTTCCATTACGCCTTAGCTTTTGCCGGCTCCTTTTTCGCCTTCTTTTTGGCCGGTTTGCTCTCCTTCTCTTCAATCAAGCGAACATTTGAAATATGAATGGGGCCTTCCCGCTCGGCGATCTTGCCCTGCGGATTATCCTGCGACTTGCGCATGTGTTTCTTAATCATGCGCACGCCTTCCACCAGGACGCGTTGCTTGCTCCCGATGATCTGCAGGATCTTGCCGGAAGAGCCTTTAAAGTTCCCCGCGATCACCTCGACGTTGTCGCCTTTTTTGACGTGAAATTTCAGGCGGTTCATAAAACCTCCGGGGCCAGCGAGACGATTTTCATGAAATTGCGCTCGCGCAGCTCACGCGCGACCGGGCCGAAAATGCGGGTGCCGCGCGGATTCAAATCCTTGTCGATAATAACGATGGCGTTGTTATCGAAGCGCAGCACCGAGCCGTCGTCGCGCTTGATTGGCTGACGCGTGCGCACCAAAACGGCCCGGACGACTTCGCCCTTTTTGACCGTGCCGGTGGCGCTGGCTTCCTTCACGTTTGCCACGATCACATCGCCGATCCCGGCGAACATGCTATCGCCTTTGCCGATGACACCGATCATCGTGGCCATGCGGGCGCCGCTGTTGTCCGCCACATCGAGTCTGGATCGAATCTGGACCATAAAATTATTTCTGGACGACCTCCACCAGGCGCCAGCGTTTGAGTTTGCTCAGGGGCCGGGTCTCCATGATGCGGACGGTATCTCCCGGCTTGGCCTTGTTTTCCTCGTCGTGGGCGTAAAACTTCTTCTTCTGCTTGACGATCTTGCCGAACTTGGCGTGCGGCACACGCGTGACCGTGCGCACCACAATCGTCTTGTTCATTCCGCTCGAGATCACTTCCCCCGTGCGCGTCTTGCGCGTGCCGCGGCCTTCGGGCGCAGCGGCGAGGGCTGGCGTTTGAGCTGTCTGTTCTTGTTCGGACATAAAGGTTATTTCTTCGCCGGCTCGCTGTTGCGCTTGGAGAGAATGGTTTCGATGCGCGCGACGTCGCGGCGCAGCAGGCGCAGCCGGCTGGGTTGCTCCAGTTGGCCGCTTTGCTGCTGCAGACGCAGATGCAAACTCTCCTGGCGCAGATCGCGCCGCTTGGTTAACAGCTCGTCCATGCTCATTTCCACAATTTCCTTGATCTTCATACCTCGTTAGGTGGCAACGTGATGCCGTGTTAGAAATTTGGTGCGCACCGGCAGCTTGTCCGCGGCCAGGCGCAGCGATTCGCGGGCGACTGACTCGGGCACGCCATCCAGTTCAAAAAGAATGTTCCCGGGCTTCACCGTGGCCACCCATTTTTCCGGCTGGCCTTTGCCCTTGCCCATGCGCGTTTCCGGCGGGCGCGCCGTCACCGACTTGTCCGGAAAGATCCGGATCCAAAGCTTGCCCTTGCGCTTCATGTTGCGGGTCAGGGCCACGCGAGCGGCTTCGATCTGCGTGTTGGTAATCCAGGCGCGCTCGAGCGTTTGCAGGCCGAACTCACCGAAATCGATGCGCAGGTTCCGCGAGGCCGTCCCCTTGCGGCTTCCCCGCTGGGACTTGCGATACTTTACGCGTTTGGGCATTAACGGCATAAAAAATTTCCTTAGTTTCTAAAGCGGTCTCTTTAAAGCTGGGCGGGCTCGGGTGGCGGCGGGGCCGATTGCGTTTCCGCCGGGGCTTCTTCCTTCTTACAAATCCAGCATTTTACGCCGATCTTCCCGTAAACCGTGTTGGCTTCGGCAAATCCGTAATCGATGGGCGTGCGCAGAGTATGCAGCGGCACTTTGCCCTCGCGATACCATTCCGAGCGCGAGATTTCGGCGCCATTGAGGCGGCCCGAGGAACGCAGGCGAATCCCCTGCGCGCCAAAGTCCATGGCCGTCTGCACGGCTTTCTTCATGGCCCGGCGATAAGCGATACGACGCTCGATTTGCAGGGCCACATTTTCCGCGACCAACTGCGCGTCCAGCTCGGGTGTCTTGATCTCCTGAATGTCGATCTTGATCTGTTTGCCCTGCGCCATCTTGGAAATTTCCTCCGTCATCTTTTCGATTTCGGAACCTTTGCGGCCGATGACAATCCCGGGCCGGGCGGTGTGGATGGTTACGCGGATGCTGTTCCACGCGCGCTCGATGACAATTTTCGCGACCGCCGCAAATTGCAGCTTCTTCTTCACGTAATCGCGGATCTCGAGATCGCTATGCAGAAAACCGGGAAGGTCCTGCGGGGACGCATACCAGCGCGAGCGCCAGTCGCGATTCACCGCGAGCCGGAAACCAATCGGATTAACTTTTTGTCCCATAACTTATTTGTTTGGTTTCTGCTTGCTCGTTTTCCTGGCTTTTGAGCCACCCTTGTGCGCAGCGGCCCCGGCTTTTTCCGCTGAGCCTTCGGCCTGGCCTGCCTGGCGCGCGGCTTTTTGCTCCTGCTTCTTGCGGGCCTTGCGCGTCTCCCGATTCTCAATGGCGATTTCGTCCGTTAGGATGATGCGAATATGGCTGGTCCGCTTTAAAATCTTGCTGCCGCTGCCGCGGGCGCGCGGCATCATCCGCTTGATCGTGGGGCCTTCGCCCACCACCGCTTCCTTCACCACCAGGCCTTCGACTTTCAGGTTCGCGTTATTCTCGGCGTTGGCCACGGCGCTCTTGAGCGTCTTATTAATGAGCACGGCCGCCTTCTTGGGCGTGAAAGCCAGAAGGTCGAGTGCGGCCGAAACCGGCATACCCTGAATCGCGCGCGTGACTTCGCGCACCTTGAAGGGCGAAATCCGCGCATACCTGTATATCGATCTAACTTCCATTTATTTTAAAGTCACATTGGGTTGAGCATCGACCTGGAGTCGATCCCCCACCTTTATTTTTTCCTTCGGAGAATCCATCTGTTGAATCACTGCTCCGCAAATTTTCTGTCGCACATCGACAACCCGGAGGCTGGCAATCTTGCGTTCGCCGCGGACCACTCTCAGGGGCATCCCGATCTTCACCCCCTGATTTTCCCCGAGGTTCCCTACCACGAACGACCACTCGTCCTTCACACTGATGACACTGCCGTCCAGCAAACCCGGCGCCGGCGTCGGCCGCGCGGCTGTCTGCGTCACCATCTCACTGGCGCCCCGCAATTGCGCTTCCACGTCCATGCGCGCCTGCGCATTGCCGCCCTGCGACGTCTGCAAATAGCGAAACATCGCCTCGTTCAACCGCAGCATCTGATCGCGAAATTCATCACGCTCCTTTTGCGCCAGCTGCAAATCGCTCACCGCCGCGAGGAGACGCTGCTCCAGCCTGGCCCGATCCGTATCGGCCGAGGCCAGCCCGAGCGCTTCCATGCGCAATTCCAAACTGGAATATTTGCGGCGAAACAATTCCGCTTCGGCGTTCGATTCCGCCAGGCTGGTCGTCAATGTCTTGAGCGACTCCTGGGCAATCGACAGCTGCCGGCGCAACTCCTCGTTGTCCTCCAGCAACGCTGCCGCCGTCACGGTGCGTTCCGCATTTTCAACTTTAGATTCTGACAAAGAACTATTTCCCTGTGCCGCCAGCCTTCCGGCTGCCAGTACACCCATTAACACTGCGATCATCGACCCCCGACTCACGACGACCCTTTCAGGCCATCGAAAATCGAAAACCGAAAATCGAAAATTCACATTATTTCGTCACCTTCGCCGTGTGCGACCCGTGCTTCTTAAAGATACGGGTCGGCGAAAATTCGCCGAGTTTATGACCCACCATGTTTTCAGTCACAAACACCGACTGGAAAATCTTCCCGTTGTGCACCAGAAACGTGTGGCCGACAAAGTCCGGCGTCACCATCGAGCGCCGCGACCAGGTCTTGATCGGTTTTTTGGCGTTCGAGCTGTTCATCTTATCGATCTTCTCCAGAAGATGCGATTCGACGAAGGGTCCTTTTTTCAACGATCTAGCCATAAAGTCAAATTTTGAAGGTCTCTAAGACTTCTTCCGGGATTTCCTTCTCTCCATGATAAAGCGGTCGCTCGGCTTGTGTTTCGTCCGCGTTTTAAAACCCTTGGCCAGCTGACCCCAGGGACTGACCGGGTGATGCCGGCCGCCGCCGCCCTTCGACTTGCCCTGGCCGCCGCCCATGGGGTGATCGATCGGGTTCATGGACATGCCGCGCACGTGCGGTCTCCGGCCTTTCCAGCGAGTCCGCCCGGCCTTGCCGCTGGCCACGTTCATATGGTCAACGTTGCCCACCTGGCCGATGGTGGCGTAGGCGTTCTCATGGATCCGGCGGATTTCGCCCGACGGCATTTTCACCAGAGCGTAACCGGCCTCGCGGTTGCTCAAGGTCGCCTGCTGACCAGCGCTGCGCGCAATCTGACCGCCGCGTCCCGGGGTGAGCTCGATGTTGTGAATGTTTGTGCCTAACGGAATGGAGCGCAGCGGGAGAGCGTTACCCACTTCCGGCGCGACGGCATCGCCCGCCACAACCTTCGCGCCCACACTCAAACCTTCCGGCGCGAGAATGTAGCTGAGCTCGCCATCCGCGTACTTAATGAGAGCAATGCGGGCCGAACGGTTCGGGTCGTATTCGATGCCCACGACCTCGGCCGCCACGTCGCGTTTGCGCCGCTTGAAATCAACCACGCGGTATTTCTGCTTGTGACCGCCGCCGATGTGACGCGAGGTCAGCCGGCCATGCGCATTGCGGCCGCCGCTCCGTTTCTTCACTTCGAGCAGCGCCTTGTGCGGCTTGCTCTTGGTGATCTCGTCGAAAGCCGGCAGCGACTTAAAACGAAGGACCGGCGTCAGTGGGCGAAAACTCTTTAAAGCCATAGGAGATTAAAAGTTCGAAATTCGAATATCGAAGCTCCAAACAAATCCTAAACTCGAATGCTCGAAACCGCACACATTGCGGATCCCATTCTGTTTTGAATTTTGGATTTCGTTCATTGTTTAGGATTCGATATTCGGGTTTCGGATTTTCTCTACACGAGCTCGATCTTCTCGCCCTCTTTCAAAGTCACGATCGCCTTTTTCCAATGCGTTTTGCGCCCGTAATTCTGGGTGCGCTCGCGCTTCTTTTTTCCGGCGTAATTGCAGGTATTCACATCCAGAACCTTCTTTTGAAAGAGGGTCTCGATCGCCTGCTTGATCTGGATCTTGTTGGCCCGCGGGCTCACGCGAAACACATATTTGTTATGTTTTTCGCCCAGCAGCGTCGATTTTTCGGTCAGGGACGCCGTGTGAATAATGTCGTAAGGCTCGTTCATTTGGCGGTCCTCTCGGCCAGTTTCTCCAGCGCTTCCGGGGTGACTAAAATCTTGTGAAAGGCCAGCAGTTGCTCGGTGTTCACATCAGTGGCCGTGGCCAGGCTGACGGACTTCACGTTGCGGGCCGATTTGTAGAAATTCTCTTCAAACGCATCGGAGATGAGCAGCACTTTGGCGGCGTCGGTCGCCTTTTTGACCATGGCGACGAAGGACTTGGTCTTTACCTCAGCCAGGGCGAACTTCTCCACCGTCAGAACGTCGCCGGCGTTGATGCGCTCGCTCAGCGCCTTTTGAAAAGCGAGACGGCGCGTCGATTTGGAAACTTTCTTGGTGTAATCCCGCGGTTTCGGGCCGAAGACCACGCCGCCG
>DASXIK010000324.1:0-2499 GCA_036498025.1 Chthoniobacterales bacterium | reverse complement strand
CGCATCAAAAAACTACACCTCCCATTACTAAGGATTCGAGCCTTTCATTGCCCCACCTGAGTTTCCGTCTTACCGGCATTTCGCAGCGATCAGGGTGATGTCGTCGTGCTGCTTTTGTGGACTGAAGCGGCGGACTTCATCGACGATCGTGCGGAGCAGGGCTGGTGCGCCCAGTTCGCGATTGCGGCGCAAGGCTTCGATCAGCCGCTCTTGTCCGAATTGCTCCTCGGAATCGTTGAAGGATTCGGTGACCCCGTCGGTATAGAAAACAAGAGTGTCGCCGGCGGAGAGGTGGCTTTCCCCAACCGAGCATTCCCAGCGATCGAAGAGGCCAACTACCGTGCTGGTGGCATCCAGGGTTTCGAGGGCGTCATCGCTCCGGAGAATGAGCGCAGGAAGGTGTCCGCAGTTCACGTAGCGCAAGCGCCGCGTCGTATCGTTGTATTCGACGAAGAGCAGCGTGGCGAAGGCCCTGGCGGCGGTGTTCTCGCAGAAAAGCTGATTGACGGCTTGCAGCAACCGTTGGGGCTGCTCCACGGCAAACGGCGTGTACGGGCGGCTCGAATACATGGAGCACAGGTTGCGTAGGTGCGCCTGAAGATTCGCCATCAGCAGCGCCGCGGGGGTCCCTTTGCCGGAGATATCACCGATCACGAAGCCGAAGCGGTCGTGGCCAAGCGTGAAGTAATCGTAGTAATCCCCGCCGACCGTCCTGGCCTGCATGCAGAGGCCGCAGTATTCGAGCGTGCTCACTTCGGGTTGCGTCTGCGGAAAGAGTCTGGCCTGCACTTCTCTCGCGGTTTCCAATTCCAGGGCGGCCATGTGTTCGGATTCGAGTCTCTCGGCGTGCTCTCGGCGCTGCTCCTCGATTTCGCGGACGGCTGCCTCGTCTTCGACGAGGAAGAATGAGTTCCCGTCCACGTCGAGGAACGCTGCGGACTTTCCTGCCCCGTCTAGCGTTTGCGGCGGCTCAGAAAACGCAACGCCTTTTTGGCACCATTCTTCGTACTTGCGCTGGACATTCTCCGTCAGAAACGCAATCTGCGTCGGGCGTCCGATGAGCCGGTATTCCCCCGAACCGGGTTTGGGCGCGACCAGGACGAGAACGGCGGTTCCGTCAGGCGGGCTGACGGCGAGGCAGGGGGCGCCGCACGGCAAGTGGCCGTCGTGCACCAATTCGAAGCCGAGCTGCTCCAAATAAAAGCGCAGGCTTCTTTCCTGATCGCGAACGAAAATGGTCACGGTGGCCAGGCGGACGTAGAGATCCTGCCGGTCCGGATGAAAGCTGCACCGGTGCGCCTTATGGCCGTGGCTATCGCCTTGGCTATGACTATGCCCTCGTGCTGGCGAACTCATGCGCGCCATTATAGCCGCTCCCCAGTTGTGCGTAAACGCGCCACGTGGGCATTATATTGTTACGACAGCGGCTCTGGGCGGGTTTACACCTAAGCTGGGTGCCGCATCCTTGTGGTTTTCGGCAAAAGCTTCGTCGTAATGAAGATTCAGTTGGTTGCGGAAGTGAAGCGAGGCCCGAGTTGACGATAGCAACACCGCTATCGAATCGCGCTGTTATCTTGGATGGGGGATCATCATATCTGTGGAAAACACTCAAGAAATTAAAGCCCTGATTTTCAAGCGAATGTGCCACCCCGCGATTCACGATCGGAATATCGAGCCATCGTGGGACCTCGTGCACAGGCAAGTAATCTAGGCGATTGACCACCAAGGAAACCGGGCGGAGTGCTTCAATCTAGCTTTAGCTATCTTTTGCGTTAGCAGGCGGGTGGCCCGGGCAATTCCAAAGTTCCTAGGAACGCCGCTCGATTGTACGAGCGCACCTCAATCAACTTCACGAAACTCAGATCACGCGAAGGGCCCGGGTTCCGATTTTTGGTACCCGGGTCTTGGGTTGAATTCTGAGGACGATCGAATGGCGGGCGGGGTGAGGTGCGGAGATGGCCATTCGGGAGCTAGGGTCACGGATGGTGAGGTTTAAGTTTTGCCGCGGTCCCTCCGTCCCGGTGAAGCACGCGGGACGCAAAACAGCACTCCGTGGCCGACGTTCGCGCGGCGCGAACGCAGGAAAAACTCGGCCATCCCGGTAAAAAGCAACACAGGACACAAAAAGCCTGCTCCGGTCCCTTCGACGTTGCTCAGGGCAGGCAGGATGACGGACCGGAGTGGAGGCCGGAGAAAACCCGCAACCTGAACGGCGCAGGGTGCGGTGCCTCTGGATTTGGAAGCCCCCCTACTGCTTGTCGTAGACGGCGGTGGCGGTGATTTTTTTGCCGTTGGAGTCGGTGCCTTCGGTGGTGACGGTGCGGGTTTTGCCATCGGCGGAGAGGATGATGCGGCCGGTGAACAGAACCTTGTCGCCCTTCTTGACGGTGAACGTCATGGTGTGATCATCGACTTTCTTGATGGAGCGCGCGTCGGAAGTGGAATCGCCGGTGACCGGGTAGTCTTTGCCGTCGAACTTGCCCATCCACTCGTTGTGCG
>DASXIK010000323.1:0-2692 GCA_036498025.1 Chthoniobacterales bacterium | reverse complement strand
GCGGAAAGTTTCTTCAGTCGCGCAGGAAATTCCCGGGCCAGAACGGCGAGGTATTGCGAGTCGCTGCCGAGCGGCTGGCAGAAGTCGTCCCAGGGGCGGGGCGCTTTGGGGTCGATCTTGTATTGCTGAATCAATTTCTCGGCCTCGGCATCCTTGTGCAAGAGATGAAGCGCCCCGGCCAGGTAAACGCCGGTGACATCATTCTGCCACGCTTTCTCCTGATGTTTGTCCAGGTAGTCGCGGAGATTGAGGATGTAGTTGGTGGTGATGACACCCTCGCGCGTGAGCACATAAATGGCATAGGCGACCGTGCGGGCATCGCTCAGATTGCCCGGCTCGTGTGTCACCATTTTTTGCAGATCGCGCAGGCCGCTCTGGAACATTTCCGCGGGGGGCGCAAAGTGCGCGGCCTTGGCCTCACTCAGGAAATCCATCACATAGACGGAAACAAAGCTGATGTGCTCGCCCGTCTCCGGTGCCCAGTAGCCGAACATTCCTTGATCGTTCTGTCGGCGGCGCAGGACGCCATAGGTGAATTCCACCTGCTTGTTGATCTCCGCCCGGTTCAATCCGAAATCGGCCTGGTCGGACAGGAGCAGGCGGCAGAAAGCGCCGCTGGTGAGCTGCTCACTGCAGCCGAAGGGAAACGTCTTGAGATAGGCGTCGAGCCCATGAGCCAGGCCTAACGGCACCGCCGAGACGGTGGCGGTCAAATCCCGGAACTCAGGATAAATCGCGCGAGTGACTGCTATGTCCTTTGTGCCCTTTTTGAAACTGCCGCTGCGGACGTCGGTCATGAAGGGAACGGGAGGCCGCACGCTCAGAGTCGCGCGTCGTTTGGTTTCGGTGCCATTGCGCGCGGCCACCAGCCTGATCTCAGCGGCGCCCAGCCGGTCGTTCACGTGGAAACGCAGGGTGGCGCTTTGCTCGCGGCCCTCGCTGATGCGCAGCTTCTGCGCGGCCGGCCCGACGATGGAGAGATGTTCGCTGGACTCGGCGCGCAGCTCAATCTCCGCGTCGACGCCGGAGCCTTCGACGTTATTGGCCACGGTCACGCCGGCTTCGAATTCATCACCGGGCGCGGCCAGCACGGGCACACTCGGCGTAATGATAAACGGTCCACGAATCAACGCGCTCCGCTCGGCTGAGCCGGTCCCGTCGCCGGAAACGGCCACGGCCATGATCTTCAAAGTGCCATCGAAGAAATCGTGCACATCATAGACCACTTCGCGCGCGGTGGCGTCGGCATCGAGAATGCCCGACCAAAAGACCACAGGTTTTTCCGTGACTCTCTTAAACGGATTCAACTTCTGGATATCGCCGCCGCCGCCGAAAGCGGAGAGCGATCGCAGGAGCGAAAACTCCGGAATAATCTGGTCGACGATCTGAGCCGTTTGCACGGCGAGCGCGCATTTGCGGAAGAAGAACCCGAGTGGATCGGGCGTCTGGTAATTCGTCACTTGCAGGATGCCCTGGTCGACGGCGAAGATGACGATCTTGCCGGGGTGATCGGTCTGGTAGCGAATATGCAGCGCCTCGCCTGGCTTGGCCTTTTCGGCGGCGTTGAGTTCGATCTTGAGACGACGTTTCTCTCGGTTGACCGTGAACGGAACCACGCCGTAACTCAGCGGACTAACGAATATCTCCCGGGAATCGAGGGCGCGCACCAGGGAGACATTGATGTAGCCACTGCCTTCGAAGCCTTCTGGGACGCGAATATGCTGCACGCTGCTGGCGCTGGTCGTTTGAAACCATTGGTGCGCATAAACTTTGTCGCGCTCGATGGTGATCAAACCGCTGCCCGCGTAGGGCGCGGTGATGCTGATGGCGATATCGTCGCCCGTGTTGTATTCCGCGCGGTTCAGCTTCACCTCGAGTTCGGCATTTTTCTCCAGTGAGCGGGCCACGGTGCCCCGGCCCACCACGGAAAACTGCGTCTTGCTAAGGCGACGATTTTGATCGTCCCGCAGCTCAAACACATAATTTCCGGGCTCGCTAACCGGCAGTTCGTAGTGCAAGCCCGTGGCCGGAACGGCGATCTTTTCGGTCTTGGCCACATGTTCCTTCAGGACCGACTCATAGCCGTAATTGCCGTTCTCCTGTTTGGTGAGAACGGAGACATATTCCTGGGCAATGATGTTCAACGTGATGTTTTCCACGGCGATGCGATTGAGCTTGGGATCGAGCGCCACCAGGTCGAGCGCGCGGGCCTTGTTCGTCTCGATGTAGCGCAAATCGCCGGAAGGCTTGCAACCGATCACGTAGGGCAGGGCGGACACGAGCGCGCTGGCGTCACCCGTCACGCTGCGGCCACCGTCGGCTTCAAATCCTTCCGTAATGAAACGCAGTGAATAAGTGGCATCGGCGAAGCGCTCCAGTTGGAGATCGAATTCGGCGTGACCTTTGTCGTCGGTCTTTTTCTCGCCCAGGTCGGTCGACTCTTCCCGGTGCTCTTTCTTTGCATCCAGGAGCGAGTCGTAAAAAGTGAAGTCGCGGAATTCCGGAAACGAAAAGGCGGTGGGCTCGAGCTCGATGCGGCCGGTGATGCGACGATCCGTGGCCGGTGTGCCGTAAAGATTGGCCAGATCCACCAGGCCATGGATCTCCTTGGGATCGATCCAGCCGTGGGGCGCGCCCTTGGAGAGGCGGGTCTCGATCTTCATGCGATCGGGCAGAAATTCTTTGACCTGCG
>DASXIK010000322.1:0-9899 GCA_036498025.1 Chthoniobacterales bacterium | reverse complement strand
CCGCCGCCGGACCGGCGGGCGCGGTTGCTGATGGCAGACGGTGATCGGTCAGGGCAACGGTCCACGGTTTTCCCAGGAGACCTCCCTGAAAGGTCATTCGATCAATGTTGCCAATAACGGGTTCGCCAGCCGGCAGCGGATCGATCTTGATCTCGTTGATGCAGTCGCCAGCCGGGCGCGGCGCTTGGTCGATGATCGCCTGATTCGCCGTGAGCTCCAGATCAATGGCATTCAAATCGGCGAACCGAAGATCGCCACGGAGCGACAGGGAAACGTCCTGGTTGCCGAGGTTGAGAAAATCCAGCGAAGCGGTCTCTCCCTTGAACGCCAGCCGCCCCGACATTTCAGAAAAGTGCAGTGGCGTGAGGCCGAGGTTTCCATTGGTTAATTGAACGTCGCCCATGATGGTCGGATGCCGCAGCGATCCGGCGAAGACCAGCGTGCCGCTGAGAATTCCATCACGGAACGCATCGCGCGACAAATAGCGCGGCAAGCGGCTGAGGAAAATGGCCGGGAAATTTACGCTGGCCGAGAGCGCCTCGGTCAAAGCGGTCTTGTCCTGATCAACCAGACGCACCGGGACACTCGATTCCAGGGTCAGCGGACTGGAACCGGTAAACTGCACGGAGGCCTTGGTGTTCATCGTGCCGGCGGAGAAGCGAATCTCGGCATCAGTGGAGAGGCGGGCCGCGTCATTGGCCGCGGCCAGATCATGCATGTGCAGATCTGCCCAGCCCTGGAGGGCATCGACTCCGCCGAAGAAGGAGATTCGGGTGGAAAACGTGCCGGTGAAATCGTTTCGCCCGATGAGCGCGCGCGAGAGTTCCGCCACATCGGTTGGGTCAAGGCTCATGTCGATGTCTGCCTTTTGTGCCGGATCGAGCGCGTCGAGCAGGCGAGCGCCCGCGGCCACTTTGGCGAGGGAAAGTGGGATGAAGGCATTTCCCCGGAGATTGGGTTTTCCGTTGACGTCGAGAGCAATGGCCTGCAGCTGGAAATATTTTTCCGCGACGGTAACGAATCCATTCAGGGAGGCATGCTCATTGGCTAGATGAACCTGGCGGAAAAAGGCTTTGCCGGGCCCGTAGTCCGCCTGCAGTTCGGCGCTAAAGGGCACGAGGTCCGCCGGATGCGAAACACGCAACCCGTGTCCATGCAGCGTGAACATGCCCGCGTGCGAGCCCACGTTGCCAGTGCCCGACCAGTCGCAGCTGATGCCACCTGCCGTAACCACGTTGCGCCAGGCAGCGGGCAGGAGAGGGAGATAATCGGCGACTTTTTCGGCCGCGAAACTGGCCGTAGCCGAATAGGCGTGGTCTTTTGCCAGATCCATTTTACCCTGGCCGCGCAGGAAATCATTTTTCTGATGCAGCTCCAGCTGTTCGATCTCAAAGGCGGTCGCCGTTAGGTTCAATTTTGCGGAGAAAGTGTCGACGGGCCTTTTCAGAACAGAGAGGGCCTTGCCCTCAGCCGTGACGTGTCCGCCGATCTTGCGATTGCCCGCGCTCATGGTTCCCTCGACGGCCACCTCGCCGGCGAAGTCACCGGCGTTCGCACCGAAGAGGCTGGCAAAGGCGCCGAGATTGCTGATGGACGCGGAGATGTTCCCGCGAAAATCCGGATTGAACCAGTCGAAGTCTTTGGCGGGAAAGCCTGCTTCGCCATTGAGCGTCAGCTGATTGTTGCCCTGTTTGACGTAAAGCTGCTGAAGCTGGACCTGGCGGTTATAGAGCGCGGCCCCCAGCATGATCACATCCGCGGCGCGATGACGCCACGAAAGCGCCGTCAATTCCGTCCACAGAGAGGCCGTGGCATGGGTCGGGTCATTGAGCGCTCCCCGAAAGGTAAATTTGCAGGCATGCAACATGCCCGTGACCTGGTCGGTGAAGCCGAGGCTTTGCGAGGTCTGCTCGAGCGAGACGTCGGTGGCCGATCCGGCGAGGTTCCAATTGGAAGGACGAGCGCTCCATTCGTTCGACACGTTCGCGCGAATTTTCCCGCCAAAGGCATCCGCGTCGAACTCGAGGCCAATGCTCTCCTGGCTTAAGCGGGAGAAGTCGGCCGTGATCGACTGAATGTCGAGTCCTCGCGCCAGGCTGAGGCCGGCAATCGTTAGGCGATCGCCCTGCCAGTTGGTCGAGCCGCGCAGCCCGGCAAAACTTTGGCGAAACCAGGGTGAAGAGATCACCAGTTCGCGCGCCTCAAAGGTGCCGTTCTCGATCTCACTGCCGCTGAGGGAAACTTCTCGCAGAATGATGACGGTGGCGCCGTCTTCCAGCCGCAGGTTAAGGGGGGCGATATCGAAATTCTCGGGCAGAGATTTTTGCAGCGTGCTCCAGCCTCCCTGAGAAAGAGAGTCTCCGGATTCCTGGCGATGGATTTCGCCGCGAACATCCTGGGCGGAGAGGGACTGGATGGCTCGTTCGCGAGTGCGCAGCAGAATTGACCGGAGGTTCAGAGTCAGTCGCACCCGAGCCACCGTGAGATCAATGAGGGTCGCACCCTTGCCGGTGAGATGAATTTGGCGTAGCTCGACCGGGCCGAGAAAGGGCGCATCGATCTTCTCGATCGTGCAGGTGAGATGCTGCTGGCGCGCCTGCCACCAGATCCAGAGGCGCACACCGTTGGCCACGATGAGGGGAGTGCACAGGAGCAGGAGAACCCCTGCCACCATGGCTATGAAAACGTAGCGCCAGAATCTTTTTCGCATGTGAGATGGTCGGAAGTCCTTCTAGCGGCCCAATCGACTCATGTTGGCGGGGACGATAGCTGCCCGACAAGTCGAATTCGAGCTGGTTCAACGCGGATCCGGCGCGGGCTCTCCACCGAAGAGGATACGCCATGGCTGCGGCGCATGGATACGCGCGGTCAGCTGCTCCTGCAAAGAGCGCTCGGCCTTCGCCGGCAAATCATCTTCGCTCGCTCGTTGTCGCGCCAACTGCGGCAACGTGGCCAGTTCCGCCTGCAGGTCGGTCGCGGAAACGTGGTTCCAGTAACCATTCTCCAGGGCGAGGACGTCCACCTGTTCCTGTTCGATCCCGAGAATCTGGGCATGCGGCAGTTGCACCACGATCACCTCGGGACGCACTTCCACGGAAAGATTCTGCCGCAAATCGAATCCGGCCTTGACTGTGAAGGTGCCGTGCAGCTTGACGCGTTTGGAACTTCCCGCCCATGTGTGCTGCAGTTCGTGCTCCACTTCCACTCGTCGCGACAACACGGCCAGCTCACTGGCCGGCGTCGTTTGTTCAAGGTAAACCCGATCGTTGATGGTGATGCGCGGCTGCAGATGCGCGACATCGACGAAGGCATTGCGCAGATCCCGGCCGAGACGCTCGAGCTCAGCGGTTCCCTGGCGAGCGGAGCGCGCGGGCCAGCTTTCCAGGCGCAGGAAAACGAACACCCCGGCGGCGGTTAGGCCAAGCGCTACCAGCGCTAACGACGCCGGCCAGGAAATTCGGCCCGCGGCTCGTGACCTCGATTTGAGACTTTGCGGACTGGGCGTCAGACGATCTCCTCTCCTCCCAAAAAAAGTACCGCCCCCCACATCCGATGGACGTGAAGGGCGGCTGTTCCCCCCAGAACAATTTGCAAATCTAAATCCCTAGTAACTGAGTTTGACAGGCGTGGCAACAAGTTTTTCACAGATTTTAGACAGGGGCTGATCCGCCGGGACAAAAGCGACGGCTGATTTGCGGCAAAGCAAGGCCGCGCCTATCAAGAGAACGGGCATTTATGCTGACGCAGCTCCAGCTTCGCGAATTTCGTTGTTTTGCCGTGCTCGATGTCCGGTTAACGAGCGGATTTAACTTCTTTGTGGGCGCAAACGGCGAAGGCAAGACCTCCATTCTGGAAGCGGCCTGTGTGCTCCTGCGGTTGCAGTCGCAACGCAGCTCCAGTCTCGCCCCGGTGGTGCGCGCGGGCGCGAAGGCGTTTTCCGTGCGCGGAACGCTGGACGACCATTCCCTGGAATTTCAATACGGCGGCCTCCATCGCCATTTGCGTTTTGATCAGGTGGAGCAGCGCACGGCCACGGAGTACCTCCGCCTGGCCCGGGTTGTTTCCTTTGCCAATACCGATATGGAAATAGTGCGCGGCGGGTCGGAGGCGCGCCGGCGTTATCTCGATTTTCTCGGCGCGCAAATGGATCCGCGTTACCGTCCGATCCTGCGCGCCTACGAGCGCGCGCTGCGCTCACGCAACGCGCTCTTGAAATCCGCGCAACCGCGCCCGCGCGAACTCGCGGCCTACGATGAGCCGTTAGTCCGGCACGGCACCGAACTGGGTCTGCTGCGCGCCGGGTTGGTGGAGCGCCTCGCCCCGCTGGCCGCGGCCGCGCACGCGGACATCGCCGCGGCGGAAGAGAAGCTCGATCTCTACTTCGCCCCCGGTAACGAATCCGATTTTGCGGCGCACCTGGCGCGCTCCCGCCCGCACGAGGAACGCCTTCGCCAGACAGTCGTTGGGCCGCATCGCGACGACATCGAACTTTTCGTGGAGGGCATGGCCGCTCAAAGCTACTCCTCCGAAGGCCAGCAACGGACGCTGGCGCTCGCGCTCAAGCTTGGCCAGGCGCGGCTGCTCGGCGAGCACGGTCAGCCTCCGCTGCTATTGATCGATGACATTTTTGGAGAATTGGATCCGGGCCGGCGGAACGCCCTGCTCGCGGCGCTGGCCGTTGATGGGCAAAAGCTGGTGACCGCGACTTCGCTGCAATGGCGGGAAAAGCCGGAGGCCGCGCCCGTCTGGGGGCTGCGCGACCGGCAATGGCACCGTCTGGATTAACGCTCGGATCTGGTAGGGACGGCGCGCTGCGGCGTCCGCTCCGCGGACTTGCCACTACCGGTGGAGGCTCAAGAGGTTGTTCAGGTTTTTTGAGGACTTGAAGCAAACGCTCAACCCCAACGTCCAACGCTCAACGCTCAAGTCAGAAGCGCGCGGTGATACTTTGTGCTCGTTTTTGGGGCCGCTTGCGCGAAAGCCCTCGATCTTGTCATCTCGAGCCAGCGAAGACGGCGAGGGATCTCACTATTTAGACGGCGTTACGCGATGTCGCTTGTATGGTCACAGAGCGCTTGTGAGGTCCTTCGCTTGCGCTCAGGATGACATTCTGGAAAATGCTCCTGCGCCTGAATCTCGTCCGCGGAATGGACGCCGCAGCGCGGCGTCCCTACCTCTCGCGCGGTCATCACGGTAGAACTTGCGCTCGGGCGCGGGGCGCGTTCTAGTTTTGTATGCGAGAAACGGGAGGCTCGGTTCCGAAGAACCTCGCGGGTTCGCTCCTGGTGGCGCACCCGAACATGCTCGACCCGAATTTTCGGCGCGCGGTTCTGTTTATCTCCGCCCATGACCCCGAGGATGGCGCGGTCGGCGTGATTTTGAACCGGCCACTGGACAAGCATGTGAGCGACCTGGTGACGGAGGAGACACCGGCCGGCCTGGCCGATGTGCCGGTTTATCTCGGCGGCCCGGTGGGGAGAAACCAGCTGATGTTTGCCGCGTTTGAATGGCAGAAAGGCGCAGGGCTCAAGCTGAATCATCATGTCGGGCTCGATGAAGTCAGCGAGCAGATGGAACAGGGCACGCAGTCCGTCTGCGCCTTTGTCGGTTATGCCGGCTGGAGCGCGGGCCAGTTGGAAGCGGAAATGAAACAAAACGCGTGGCTCTTAAAGAAGCCCACCCGCTCCATTCTCCGCCCGGAACGGCTGCCCAGACTTTGGTTTGATATCATGCGCGGCCTCGGGCCCTGGTTCAAAATGCTCTCGGCCGCGCCGGACGATCCCTCACTAAACTAGTGACCCGGTAGGGACGCCTCGCTGCGGCGTCCACTCCGCAGACTCACCACTCGGAGTGGGTTTTCGACAATCTTGCAGCATTGCCTCCGTGTCTGAATTGTCGCAATCGTCAGTGATCCAAGAACGAGTTCTCCGACGTCAGCAACGACGATCAAAGTTTGAAATGTTGCACGTCACAGACTGACCCCAGCTTAGATCGACCCGCTCCTCCCTTTTCGCGATTCACAATCAGGCCCGGTTGCGGTGAAGCAACCGGGCCCGGATTCAACAGCGATCGACCGCCGAATTAACGATGATCGTCGTCGTGGTGATGACGATGCTCGCCACGGGCATATCTTCCGTGGATCCACCTGTGGTGCTCGTCCCAATGGCCCGGGACCCAGACCATTTCCCAATCGTGATCCCAGTAGTGGTGGCCATGGGTGTAGTATGGCCTATCCCATACCTCGATTCTGATTTCTTCCGCGCGAACGGCGGCCGGGAAAACGATGCTCGCCGCGGCCAGACCGGCCAATAGCAACTTTTTGTTAATTTTTATCTTCATTGTACCAGTGGAATCGGATGCTGAAGATCAAATGGTTTTGTGGTTTGTCAGCGGTAGAAGGATAACGCGGCCCCGAGCGCGATGCTCGTCACCGGGGACTTCGTCAAAAAGGGCACCGGCCAATTAGACTGGAGGGACACGCGCCGTCGTGTCCCATAATTTGGGCGCCGACCCGCCTTCGCCTGGCTTCGGCGCGGCAGGCAGCGCGGCGCCCTCCACGCAAAGCGCGATAGTACGCGCTGACCCCCTACCGCTGACCATTGCGAGTGGCTGACCTGCGGCGTCCCTACCAGCGCGGTTTTCGCTTGTCACTTGGCGCCTGTCACTTATCACTTCTGTTCATGATTGTCGGCGTTCCTAAAGAAATCAAAGAACAGGAGCAACGGGTGGCTCTGCTTCCCTCGGGGGCGCAGCAACTCGTTAGGCAGGGACATGCCGTCCTGGTCGAAAAAGACGCGGGCCTCGGTTCCGGCTACCCGGATGAGGACTACACCGCGGCGGGCGCGCAAATCGTCAGCGGACCCGACGACCTTTTCGCCCGTGCGGAGATGATCGTGAAAGTGAAAGAGCCACTGGCTGCGGAATTTCCCCGCCTGCGCAAGGGGCAAATCCTTTTCACCTATCTGCATCTTGCGGCCAGCAAGCCGCTCACCGAGGCGCTGCTGAAATCTGGGGTGACCGGCGTGGCCTACGAAACCATTCAGGTGGGTAACAAACTGCCGCTGCTTGAACCGATGAGCGAAATTGCCGGCCGCATGTCGGTGGTGATGGGCGCGTATTTTCTGGCCAAGCATAACGGAGGCAGCGGCGTTCTGCTCGGCGGTGTCCCGGGAGTTCTTCCGGGACGCGTGGTCGTGCTCGGTGGCGGCACTTCCGGAGTCAACGCCGCGCGCATGGCCACGGGCCTGGGGGCCGATGTCACCATTCTGGATGTCGATCTCGACCGGCTGCGGTTTCTCGACCTGACCATGTCCAACACGCGCACGTTTTTTTCCAGCGAAGCGCATTTGCACGAATTGATGCCGGTGACCGATCTGCTGATTGGGGCGGTCCTGGTGCCCGGAGCGAAGGCTCCCAAGTTGATCACCCGAGCCATGCTCAAGAAAATGAAACGGGGCAGTGTGCTCGTGGATATCGCGATTGACCAGGGCGGCTGCGCCGAGACGTCGCATCCCACGACGCATGTGCAACCGGTCTACGTGGAAGAAGGGGTCACGCACTACTGCGTGGCAAACATGCCGGCGGCCTATGCCCGCACGGCCACCCGGGCGCTGACCAATGTCACTTTCCGTTACGTGGAATTGCTGGCCAACCATGGCCTGGAGGAAGCCTGTCAGCGGCAGCCCGCTCTGACTGGCGGAATCAACACGCGTGATGGCAAACTGACCGCTAGGGTCGTGGCTGACGCACACGGGTTAAAATACGAGCCTCCATTCGGCTAGTGTCGTGGAAGAAACGACTTCGCTCAGGGCCGGCAGTGCGCTGCCCAGAGAAAGCCGTGTGCTCCTAACCGGCGTCGACCTTCTTCCCGTAACCCTTTCTTCCCTTTCACCAAATTAGGTACTGTTCCGAACTTTTTTCCCCTTCCCTCAAGGCCAAAAACGCGCCTTGCTCCGATTTAGAAATGACCCCAGTATGGGACTTCCAATTACCAATATGAAAAAATACATCTGCCTCGTCGCAGGGATCGCCTTATTGGCGGCCTGCGAGAAAAAAGAAACCACCGTGAATCCACCCGCGGAGAATAATACGACGGTGGTGAAAGAACCGCCTACCAAGACGGAAAACACCACCAACGTGAACACCCGCGCACCTGGTGAGTCGAGCACTACGACGACGACGACCACTTCGTCGCCTTCTCCGTAGGCGATCCACAGTCTTTTTTGGCAAGGTCTTCCCGCGGGAAAACCGCGGGAAGACTTTTTGCCAATACTCGGGGCCAGCCAGGCGCGCGCATTTGCTGGGCTTTGCCTGGCGGCTGCCTTAACTTACGAAGGTGGCGCGCGCGCAGAGTTTACCCAGATCAAAACGGTTGATTCGCTCCGCCGATTTTCAGCGCGTACGCGCTGAGGGGAGCGTGGCCCGCGGCACGTTTCTGTCGTTGGGCGTTTTGCCGAAGCCTCCGGGCGATCTCGGTGCCGGCTTTGTCACTTCCCGTCGCCTCGGCAATGCCGTGGTGCGCAATCGGGTGCGGCGGCGCTTACGTGAGATTTTCCGGCGCCATCAGCACGCGATCATTCCTTCGGCCTGGGTGGTGACCATTGCCCGGCCGGCAGCCGCGCGCGCCACTTATGCGGCGCTGGAACATGAGTGGTTGCGTCTGGCCAAGCGCACTTCTATTTTAGCGCTCTGATGCTCGGAATTCTGCGCTTTTGCGTACGCATTTATCAAGTGACGTTCTCGCCGCTGCTGCAATGGCTCAGTGGGCCGGGCGCGGGCTGCCGTTTTCACCCCAGTTGTTCCGAGTATTTTCTGCAAGCCATTGAATCTCATGGCGCCGGGCACGGGACCTGGCTGGGATTAAAGCGCATTGCCCGTTGTCATCCCTGGGGCGGACAAGGAGACGATCCCGTCCCGGGGCGAATCCATCCAGCCGGCGTCATGGCCCGACCCGAGTGTGAATAGCCGGCACCGCGACGACTATGGATCGAACCGCATGGATTGCCGTTGTCCTCTCCGCTCTCGGGCTGGTGGTGTGGTATTCCTACATGGCCCGCCAGACTGTGCCGCGGTCGATGTCGGGCACGGGCGCGACCACGCCCGCCTTCGCGACACCGCCCGCTCTCGCCGCGCAACCTGACGGTACGCCTGTCCCCTCGGCGCAAAGTACGGCGACTCCGCCGGCGGTTTCCACTCCGGCCTACCCGGAAGTCCAGGAGACGTTGCGCAATTCAGATGTCGAGCTTCACCTGACCAATCGCGGCGGAGGCATCGCCGAGGCCATCCTGGTCAATCACAAGACGGATCACGGCGCGGTCACCATCAACGCCGGCGAGCACACGCCGATCGGGGCTATTGTGGAGCACCCTTCGGCGCCGCTTCTTCCGGAATACAAGCTAACGCGGCAGGGAGACGCGGTGCAATGCGAGTACGTTTCGCCCGAGCAGCTGACCATTCGCAAAAAATATTTCTTCGCGCCGGGCACGGAAAAGAAAGATAACTACGTAGGCGAACTGGACATCGATTTCGTCAACGGAGGAAGCCAGCCCTGCCTGAGCTCGGGCTATTACCTCTCTCTCGGCGGAGCCGAGCCGATTCATCCGAAGGATTATCCATCCTACACCCGGCTGGTTTGGTGCGTGAACGGAAGCGCCAAGGGTACGGACGTCACCTGGTTTGCCGGGGGCGGCGGATTCCTCGGCCTCAACCAGCGGGCCGCCCAGCCGTTTTTCGAGGAAAGTATCAAGGGCGCGGAATGGGCCGCAGTCAGCAGCCAGTTTTTCGCCACCATCATCGCGCCGCTGATCGGCAAGGCGGACAGCGTCTGGGGGCGCCGCTTTGACATCGCGGCGGACCAGAAGCTCTGGGGAATCGAAGGGGCCATGCACATGCCGGCCCTG
>DASXIK010000321.1:0-7680 GCA_036498025.1 Chthoniobacterales bacterium | reverse complement strand
GAAATATCCCGCTGAGAGTCGCAAGTTGCTTGTCATCCCGAATCGCGTAGACCGCGCCACCGCGCGCTTCTGACTTGGACGTTGAGCGTTGGACGTTGGACGTTTGCTTCAAAGAGCGGTTCTTCCCCGCCACCGTCATCTCCGCTACCGCCGCGGCTCGGTCTTTGCGGGATCGGTCCCTGGCGGGTTCGCGCTTAGCCGTTGAACCGGCCTCGCCTTGCACCTAAGTTGCGCCCCCGATCTACCTGTTTTCCCGAGGTTGAGAACACAAATGAAATATGTGCCGCGGTCGCCTTACCGGTTGGAGCGGCCGTGGTACCGCCGGCGCCGGTTCTACATTCCCATGGCCGTCGCGCTTCTCCTCCTCGCGCTCGTGGCGGTCTACGCCTCCATGGTGGCGTCTGATCTGACCGCGCAGGCGGCCAAGTTCGATCTTTCGCAGCTCGAGCAAATGGAATCGGCCAGCGTGATCCTCGATCGCAACAGCAAGATCTTCGGACAGATCTACGTGGAAAATCGGGAGACCATTCCCTACGACCAGATTCCGCGCGATCTGGTCAATGCCGTGGTGGCGGTGGAGGACAGCAAGTTTTACAAGCACGGCGGCTACGATCTTTTCGGCATCCTGCGGGCGGCCCTGAAGAACTTCGCCGCCGGCCACGTGCGCCAGGGTGCCAGCACCATCACGCAGCAGCTGGCGCGCAACAGTTTTTCCCTGAAGGAGCGGACCTTCGGTCGAAAGGTGCTCGAGATTTTTTTGGCCCGCCGCATTGAGGAAAATTTCGGCAAACAGAAAATCATGGAGCTCTATCTCAACCGCATCTATTTCGGCGCGGGTTTGTATGGATGCGAGGCCGCGTCGCGCGGCTACTTTGCCAAGCCGGCGCGGGAAATGACCCTGGCGGAATGCGCCACCCTCGCAGGCCTGATCAAAAGCCCGAACCGATTGTCGCCGTGGGGTGACAGGGCGGGATCGCGCGATGCCCGGAATTATGCGCTCACCCGCATGCGCGATCTGGGATTCATCGACCGGGAAAAATGCGCGAGCGCGCAGACGGAGGACCTGGCCATCAGCAGCCGCCAGAATGCCCAGGGCCAGACCTACGCCGTGGATTATATCCGGCAGCAGGTCATCGCCGCGGTTGGCTGGGACCGCGCCATGAACGAGGGCTTTCGCATTCACACAACGATCGACGCGGATTTGCAAAAGGTGGCGGAAGAATCCCTCCGGCAAAGCCTGGAGAAAGCCGAGCAACATCCTGGTTATGATCATCAGACGTATGCCGCCTACGCGGCCAACTTCAAGAAGGCCAAGGCCAGCAACACCATGGCCGGTCAGCCGGCTCCGGAGTATCTGCAGGGCGCGGTCCTGGCGCTCGATAACCAGGACGGCGGCGTGCTCGTGCTCGTGGGCGGGCGCGATTTCGAGCACAACCAATATGACCGGGCCACGCAGGCCAGGCGGCCCGCGGGCACGGCGATGAAATCTTTCGTTTACGCGGCCGCTTTTGAAAATGGAGATTATCCGGGAACGGCGGTGGACGACTCGGCGCTGGACAATCGCGCGGTCATGATCGGCGGGACCACGGGAATCCTGGGCGAGTGGGGGTCGGAAACTGAGGAGAATCGCTACGAAGGCAACATGACCGCGCGCCAGGCTCTGGCCCGGTCGAAGAACGGCGCGGCCGTGCGCATCGGGCTGGACGCCGGACTGGATAACGTCCTGAAACTTTGCAAGACGGCCGGCATCCGCTCTCCACTGCGTCCCTTTGCGGCCACGTTTTTGGGCAGCAGTGAAGTGACGCTGACGGAACTGGCCCTGGCTTACACCATCTTCCCGAATGGCGGATGGCGGCCGGGTGGGCTGCACATCCTCGAACGGATCGAGGAGAAGGACGGCACCGTTGTGTGGGATGCGCAGCGTGACCACACCAGGCAAAAAGTCGTTAGGCCGGAAACCGCCTATGAAGTGCATTCCTGTTTGGTCGATGCTCTCGAGTCGGGCACCGGGAAAGCGGCTCGCGCGCAATTCGGTTTGCAAAAAATCCCGGGCGCCGCCGGCAAAACCGGGACGGCTTACGATTTTACGGACGCGTTGTTTGCCGGTTACGACAGTGCCCTGACTTGCGTGGTCTGGGCGGGGTTCGACAAGCCGCAGAAAATCTACCGCGGCGCCTTCGGTCATGAGATCGCGCTGCCGGTGTGGGTCAATATCATGAATGCCTCCATCGAGGGTCATCCGCCCCGGGAGATCGCGCGGCCGGCCACTCTGCAGGAAGCGGAGATCTGCGCCCGTTCCGGCTTGCTGGCGACGGACAAATGCTACGACACGGTCAAGGGGCCTAACGGTCAGCTGGTGCAGCGCCGGAGCACCTACATGGAAATTGGCACGACCGCGCAACTGCCCACGCAGGTGTGCAATGTCCATGGAGAGTTGCGAGGACGGGTTGTCCGGGAAGCGGGCTCGGGAAACGGAGAGAGTGAATTCCCCAAGGCGGCTCCAGCCGTCGATCTGTCCGATATTCAGGCCGTGAACGTGAAGACTCCCGCTCTGATCGCGGACAAAGATCCCTATAATTCCGTCAAAGGAGTGAGCAAAATAGCGCCGACTGTGGCGGAGCTGCCGGCTCCGCCGGACACACCGGACAAACTGACGCCGGAAACAGGGGCGCCGATCATGAAGGCCATCCCGGTTCATCCGGAGGACGAGAAGGAGGGGCAACCTCTCGAGATTCGCAAGGCCGAGCCGGTCGGTCCCATCGATGAGGTTCGGGATCAGACTCTCTTGAACGCGGCCACCCCGCCGCCGACCAACAATCCGGACGAAGAATGACCGCGGCGTCAAAGGAGGCGGCCGAGTTTAGACTAACGGTCCTGAGTCCGGGCGGGCGGGACCTGGAACAGTACTTCGATCAACCGGTGACGCCACAATCCCCCGGACATCCGCCGGTGAACCTGCATGCTTTCGCTGCCTGCACGCGCGGAAGTTTTCACCGCGAGGTAGAGTCGGCTTTGGCGGAGAAAACGCCGATCCTCTTGTTGCTGCGCGGCGATTTCAAGGCTTCGCAGCGCGCGCTTCTGGAATGCCGAAAAGCCAAACGCGTCGTGGTGGTCTCGCTCAAGGAAACAGGCTTGCACCAGATTGCGCAGCAGATGTCGGACGGCGGAAAGATCGCCCGCTTTTTCGATATCATGAGCCGCGCGCACGGTTGCCTGGCCACCACCCCGGAAGCGGCCGATCTCTATCGGCAGGCTCGTGGGAAGATGGAACGGACGACCGTCGGATTCGCACCCACCCCCTATCCACTGGAAGATCCGAAATGGAATTTTGCCGTGCAACCGGACAAGCAGAAGGGAATCTTCATCGGGACACGCGAGTGGGATGTACCCTCGCGCAACCATTTTGCCGCCTTGTTGCTGGCCCGGCGAGTGTGCGAAGCCACAGGCGAGAGCGTCACTGTTTTTAACCTCGACGGCCGCCGTGGCGCCAAACGCCTGGCGGGTCTCGATTTTCCCGCTGGAAAATTGCGGGTGATCGATGACCGCGAGCCTTACGAGGAGTATTTGCGCATCATGGCCAGGCACAAAATCGTGCTGCAGCTTGATCGCAGCGGTGTGCCCGGCCAGGTGGCGGGCGATGCTCTGCTTTGCCGGACCCTTTGCGTCGGTGGCGACGGTGTCATCGAGCGCATCGCTTTTCCCAACTCCTGCGGCAATGGGCGCGCCTTTGATGAGATCATTTCCATCGCTTCCGACCTGGTCAAAAACTCTCCGGACCGGGCGACGGCCATCATGGAATCGCAATGGCGCGCCCTCGAGCGGCTTTCCTTTCAGGCGACCCGGCCCCAACTGGCTGCCTTCTTCGCGCACGTCGCCAAGTTTTCCGACCAGACCAAATCGGCCTAACGAATAGCTTCCCGGGCTTGTGGTTTTCGTCCCTTACCGCGACATGGTCTCTAAATAAATATCTTCAAGCCGGCGGACCTGGGAGGCGCGGTCGAAGTTTTGCGCCACCGAATCCGCGCCGGCCCGGGCGAGCTTCGCCAGGCGCTCGGGATTTTCGATCGTTTCCAACAATGCCCGGCTGAGGGCCGCATCATCCCTTTCGGGAACGAGCACACCGCTCACGTCATGCTCGATCGCTTCCGGAATGCCGCCGTGCCGGGTGGCGAAAACGGGCAGGCCGCTGGCCATGGCCTCCAGCATTGAGTTGGGCACTCCTTCCTGGTTCCCGTCACGGCCGGTCTCGCTGGGGTGCAGGAAAATGTGCGCGGAAAAGAAAAGATCACGCAATTCATCCTGCGAGATCAGGCCTTTGAACAGAACCTTGTCTCCGATCCCCAATTGGCCGGCCATGGTTTTCAATTCCTCGAGCATAGGGCCTTCGCCGGCGATGGTCAGGCTGGCCCGGGGATAACGCGCGGCGAAGGCGGCGAAGGCGCGCAGAGTGGTGGGCAGCCCTTTTTTTTCAATCAGGCGGCAGGCCTGCACCAGGCGCCACTCCCCGTTTTTGGGAAAGTCGCGGGCGCGGAAGCGGAATTCATTCAGCGGAATCCCCGTGCGCACGATGGCAATCTTCCGCGGCTCGCAACCCAGGTCGGTGAGAGCCCGACCTAACGATTCCGAACGGACCAGCACCCGCCGCACCGCTTTCAGCATTTCCCCGGTGGCCCGCCGATAAGCTGGCTTGTTCATATCGACGAGCACGTCGGCGCCATGGAAGGAGACGATCGAGGGCATCGGCCACGAGCGAATGAGCGGCAGGAGATGCACGGCGATGTGCCCAAAGTAAATGTGCAAAAGGCGGGCCTCGCTCCGGGTGAGAATCCGGACGATCTCCTCCAGCTCGACGCGCGAAATCTGCCACGGTTCATCCAGAAGCTGGCGAAACCAGAAGCGCCGCAGGAAGTGCGTGGCCGGTTTGGGCACCACGTAGACCGGATCGAAAGGAAAGCGCTCGGGATATTCCTGCTTTTGCGCCAGCACGATGGGCCGGACGCGGCGCAGCGCGGTGATCTGCCGATAGATGTGCAGCATCTCCGGTTTGAGAAACGTCGCGCAATAAGAGGCGACCACCGGAGGCGAGGCAGAGTCAGGATCCACGATCCGATGTTACATCGAACGGAGGGTCGCAGACATCAAACTTCTTGCCGGTAGGTATGGAGTCTGAAGAGGTTGCTTGGATTTCTTGGGGGACTTTGAAGCAAACGCTCAACGTCCAAGTCAGAAGCGCGCGCTGACACTCCGCGGACTAACAATGCGGACGAAACTCTGCGCGCAGGAAAGAAACTAGAACACGATCTCGAAAAGCTTGATGCCCTTCCACTTTCCCGGAACGTTCGGGTCGAAGGAAGTGTTGTCCACCCACGTGCCATACCTGGCTGGCGCCTTGGGATTGACCATTTGTAAAGGATTGCCTCCGCGAAAACCGCGCGGGATGGCGCCTTGCACATCACGGCCCTGGCTGACCGGAGGAGCCGGGGCGGCCTTGCTGGATGCCGGCTTTTTCGTCGCGGTCGTGCCGTAACTTTTTTTCTGTGGATCCGCCCACGCGGTGCCGGCCAAAGCCACAACCAGGCAAATGCTCAGAATTGTCTTCATAAAATTCCCCCGGGCTTGCGCCGCGCAAGTTCTTGCCCGGCACCTCGCCAGACCGCAATATACGGGACGATGGATTACCTTGAAAAGGCGATTCGTGTCCTGGACATCGAAATTCTTGAGCTCCAGCGGTTGCGCAACCGCCTGGGCGCGCCCTTTGCCCGCGCGGTCGACCTGATCAAGGAAGCCGTCGACGCTCACGGCAAGGTGGTGGTTCTGGGGATCGGGAAGTCCGGGCACATTGGCGCCAAAATCGCCGCAACTCTCACGAGCACAGGGTCCCCCGCGGTTGTGCTGGACTCGTCGAATGCCTTGCACGGCGACCTGGGGGTGCTGGCTGACGGCGACGTCGTCCTGGTCTTGAGCGCGAGCGGTGAGACGGAGGAACTCCTGCAGATTCTGCCGGCCATCGCCCGGTTTCAGGTCAAGATTATCGCCCTCTGCGGCAAAGCCGGGTCTACCCTGGCCGAGAACGCTCACGTTTTTCTCGACGTGAATATCGAGCAGGAAGCCTGTCCTTTGAATCTGGCGCCGACTTCCAGCACCACGGTGATGCTGGCCTTGGGAGATGCCCTGGCCATGGTCCTGCTGGAGGCGCGAGGATTTCAGAAAGAGGATTTCGCCAAGTTTCATCCCGCCGGCATGATCGGGCGCAGTTTGCTCATGCGCGTTCATCAAATCATGCGGCCGCGCGAAGCCATGGCCATCGTGGCTATCGACACGCCCATTCGCGAAGTGCTCAAAGCCATGACCAGCGTGCGCGCGGGAGCGGCCGTAGTGGCCGATCAGGACCAGCATCTCGCGGGAATTTTTACGCACGGCGATTTCGCGCGGCATTTTCAATCCGACTCCAAGATCGGCGATCGGCTGGTGGCGGATTTGATGACCTTGAATCCGGTGACGGTGCACCGGGACAAACTGGCGGTGGAAGTGCTGAACCTGCTGGAGCGGCATCGCATCGACGACCTGATCGTGGTGGACGACGACAAGGTGCCGGTGGGCATTGTGGATTCGCAGGATCTGACGCGGTTGAAGCTGCTTTGAATTAGCCGTCGCGCCGCGGAGTAGTCTCCGAGGCGAATGGAGGGCGGAGCTCCGGCGACGCGGGGCTCGCAGGAGCTCGCCCCTCCATTGCTTGCGCTTGCGCCGAAGTTGCGCAGACGCCCGGCATGGGTAACGTCGCGGTCCCCCATTTTAACGCTTTAACGATTCAACGTTTCAACGATTTAACCCTCCCACCATGGCCGCAGCCAACGATCTTCGCAAAGGAATGGCGATCAAGTACAACGGCAACGCTGCCATTGTCCTGGAAGTGCACCATCGCACCCCGGGCAATTTGCGGGCCTTTGTGCAGGCCATCATCCGCTATATTAATACCGGCAAGAGCGCTGATGTGCGTTTCGGGTCCACCGACAAGGTGGAGTTTGTCGATATCGAGAGGAAGCAGCTCGATTTCAGTTACAAAGACAAGGACGGTTACCATTTCATGGATTCCGCGACCTACGAGACGATCACGTTCAACGAGGAGTTCGTGGGCGAAACGAAGGATTACCTGGTGGAAAATTTGTCGGTGCAGGTTCTTTATGCCGAAGGCAAACCGGTGCAGGTGGAATTGCCCGCCTCGGTGAATCTCAAGGTCGTGGAATCGGCTGATGGAGTCCGCGGCGACACCGCCAGCAACGTGACCAAGCCGGCGGTCCTGGAGAGTGGCAAGACAGTCAACGTGCCCCTGTTCATCAAGGAAGGTGAACTGATCAAGATCGACACGCGCACCGGCGACTACATGGGCCGCGCGTAATTGGTAGGGACGCCGCGCTGCGGCGTCCACCCCGCGCGCGACTTTCGCAGCCAGTTCCTGCTTTCTGCTAAAGGATCCACTCGCTGGGGCGAGATTTGCCGGATTGCTGTCGCCGTGATTCCAAGACGCCCCGACCCGCCTTCGCAACGCTTCGGCGCGGCCAGAGCGGGGCGGCTACAATTGCCAAATATTACGGCGGTCATTCTCTTCTCATTCGTGCCATCCGCGTAATCCGTGGTTCAACTTCTTCTCCTTCTTTCTGCCGACGACGAGTGGCACATCCG
>DASXIK010000320.1:0-4805 GCA_036498025.1 Chthoniobacterales bacterium | reverse complement strand
CGCTCGGAGACCTTCGGAGTCAGCCCGCGCACCAGCTCCCGCAGAGGCGCGGAGGAAATGACATGTTCGGACTCGAGCGTTTGCTTCTGGCCCTCGCCGTCGGTGAACTGGATGGTCCAGGTCGAAGTCGTTTCGTCGTAGGCACAACCCGTGACCTTGCAACCCATCTCAATCTGTCCGCCCATCTGCCGCGTTTTCTCGGCGCATGCTTCCCACATCATGCCCGGCCCTTTGCGCGGGTAACGGAACGAATTGATCAGGGTTTTGATCACCTTGCTGCGGTCTTTGGGCTGGCGCTTGGGCAGTAAAGCGTTGCGGATAGCGCTGCCGAGCGACAATCCCTTGATGCGCTGGGCCGCCCAATCGGCGGAAATTTCCCGGCAACTCATCCCCCAGACTTTTTCGGTATAGCTCTTGAAGAAGGTATTGAAGAGGCGTTTGCCGAATTGATTGCTCACCCAGTCTTCAAAGTTGCGCGGGTCGCGCACCGGGAAGAGGCGGGCCTTCAGCCAGGAAAGCACGCACAAAATCGAACGAAAAACGCCCAGCTTGAAGAGCGCCTCGAACGGCTTCAGCGGGTAGGCGAAAAATTTGCCGCCATAATAAATGCGGGACGAGCGCGGACGCACCAGCATGTCGTTAGGAAGAATCTCCGTCCAGAGATCTTCCACCGCCTTGCATTTCGAAAAAAAGCGATGGCCGCCAATATCGAAACCAAAACCCTTGTAGGTGGCCGTGCGCGAAATCCCGCCCACATAAACCGGATCCTTCTCCAGGACCGTGACCGCGACCTCGTTCTTGGCCAGGAGGTAGGCGGCCGTCAATCCAGCCGGACCTGCACCGATGATCGCCACATTTGTTTTCATTTCTTGCTAGGCCACCCAGTTACCTCTCGTGAAATTCCACACGTACCACCCCTGCACGCTCAGGCCAGCGGCACAGCCCAAGGCCATCACCGCCACGCCAAAAACGCGCACAAGCAACGGCGGGGTGCGAAATTGCCGCAGAAAATGCAAAAAGGCGAGCACGATTAACACGTGCACGCAGAACTCGTAGCGGAGCATGCTTTCCATTTCCACGCTGGCGACACCGCTAACCGATATGAAATAAATAAAGGCGGCGCAGACGTAGAAGCCGACCCGGACCTGCCAATTGGTCCGCCGGCGGATGGCCGGCAGCACTTCGCAAACTCCCAGGGCCAGCAGAAGCAGCCCGCCCAGCGTCATGGCCATCTGGCTCGCCTCCGTCGGATCGTTCAGCGCCGGCCAGAGCCAGTGGTAACTTTCAGGCCGGAAGACGGCGAGATAATCAGGATCAACGGCCCACCCGGCGTACTGCGTGAGCATATACATATCCCAGTGTCCCCAGCGGATCTGACAGTAGAGGAAAAACAGGCCGGCCCCCATGATCGTGGCCATCATCACCGCCATCTCCGGCGCATGCAGACGCAACCATGCCACCGGTTGCCGCATTTTCCCCCAGCCCTCCCGCAGGAGAGAGCGCATCACCGGAACAACCGCGCAGGGAACACCAACGATGCGCGTCGCCGACATGAGCGCCCCGTGCAGTCCCGCCCAGATCCAGGCGTTGCGCCCATCCGCATAGCTCCAGTAAATGAACCCGAGCAACGCCATCAAAAACAAAGACTCGGAATATCCCGCCACCAAAAAAAACGCGGCTGGGTGGGCCACGATGGCCAGAGCGCCGAAGACGCGGAGAGCAGGCGCAAGATTCCAGCGCTCGCAAAAAAGAAAAAAGTAACACCAAAAACCAAACGCCGCGGCCTGGGCGGCGAGCAGCAATGCCGTCCTCGTTTCGAGCCGCAACCCGTAGCGCAAAGCCGCGGCCAGCAACGGATAAGAGGGGAAAAAACCGACGTTGGAGACTTCCATGATTTTGTGGTCAATCGGCGGAACGGTCGTCCCATATCCCCGGTCCACGATGTTCATGAACCAGATGCTGTCGTGCTCTACGAGCGTCGAATAGCGGAAGGAAAGCGACCCATCCGGAGCGAGCAGTCCCACGGCCACAATGACTTGCGCCATGGTCATGAGCAGCCCGGCGAGCAAAGCCCGAATCACCGGTTGAGCGGATGGCGTCGACTCGGCCACAGGAAGGGCCGAGGAGATACCAAAGCTTCCGCCTTGGCAAGATTTAGTCAGCAAACCGGCCCCGGCGATCTCTCCGGCAAGCAAGGAGGGCATGGCAGTCTGGGATCGCATGTTCAATTCGTGGGCGCGAGATTCAGTCGCAAAATTTGACGGCGAAGTGCCGAATTTATTCGCGAAAAACGAATGGTAGGGACGCCGCGCTGCGGCGTCCACTCCCCGGATACGGCTGGTCCGATTGCGGTTGGATGCTAAAAACGCGCGCGGAATCGACGGCGCAGCGCGCCGTCCCTACCACCAGCTCAGGCCGCCACTTCGTCGCCGCGCCCCGCGAGCTCGGCGTAGATGGCTTCGTAGGACGCAGCCGCCTTTTCCCACGAGAAATCGCGGGCCATCGCGCGTTCCATCAGTAATGACCACAACTTGCGGTCGCGGAATGTGCCGCGAGCGCGTTTGATGGCATCCCAGAACGCTTCGCTCGAATGTTCGTAACAGAGAAAGCCGTAACCGCGGTCCATCGTCGGATCGTAATCCTCGATGATCTCCTGGACTCCGCCGGTCGCCCGGGCCACCGGCAGGGCGCCATATCTTAAACTGTACATGGCATTCAGCCCCGACGGTTCAAAGCGCGACGGTAGGAGACTGATGTCCATGCCCGCCTCGATGACGTGGGCGCTCTTTTCGTCGTACTGTTTTCGATAGCCAAATTTCGAGGGAAACTTTCGCGCGGCCACGGCTAGGCCGGTTTCAAAAGCGGGGTCGCCTTCGCCCAGGATGACCAGGCGGACATCATCCGAGAGCAGGCGATCCAGCAAAGGCATGAGAATTTCGAATCCTTTTTCCTCAACTACACGAGTGATCATGCCGAAGACCGGCCCAGCGGGCGCCGGAGCAAGACGGAGTCCGCTCAGCAGCGCGTCCCGGTTTAGCCGTTTGCCCTTAAGATCTTGCAAATTATAGAGCGCCGGCAGGAGCGGATCGGTCGCGGGATTCCAGCGCGAGTAGTCCGCTCCGTTCAAAATAGCCGTGAGCTTGTGCGCGTTCTCGCGCAGGACAACGTCCAGTCCGCAGCCGCCCGCTGCCGTGAGGATTTCCCGGCGATAACGTTCACTGACCGTGGTGACTTTGTCCGCGTAGAGGATGCCCCCCTTCAGGAAATTCATGCGCCCGAAAAATTCCAGGCCGCGCAGGGTAAAGAAGCGCTCGTGCAGATTGGTCAGCTTGAAATCGAGCCCCCAAAAGCTCCCCTGCTCGGCCACATGATGAATGGTCAGCACCGTGGTCAGCGGGAGATGATAGGCCCGCACCAGCACCGGCACGAGCGCTGCCGCCCAATCGTGGACATGCAAAATTTCCACCGCCGGCGTGAGGCGGCGAGCCAGCTCGATGGCTGCTTTGCCAAAAAAGATGAAGCGGGCCGCGTTATCCTCGTAGGGCTGGCCGTGTTCGCCGTAAACCCCCGGCCGATCGAAAAATTCATCGTGCCGGATAAAAAATAACTGCACGCCGCTGGCACTGCGGCCTTCCAAATACTCGGCCACATAGGTCTCTTCGCCTACCCGCACATCCACGGTGATACCCGTGTCCTCGACCTGGAATGCGGAGTTCTCGCGGATCTCTCTATAATAAGGCAGGGCCACGCTCACCTCGTGCCCCTGATTGCGCAGCTCATGCGGCAGCGCTTCGATCACCTCGACAAGCGCCCCGGCGCGCTGCATCGGCGGCCCTTCCGCGCTGACCATCAAAATTCTCATCGGATGTTTGACGTTCGATCCTTGAAGTTTGATGTCAAAGGCCGGTGTAGCCGGGTCGCTGCCCGCCACGCCGTAGCCATGCGAAGGCGGGTGCGACGTGCGAACTCCGAACGCTTTCGCGAGTTGCTACAGATGCTTGCTCGAGGATTCTTACCCTAACAAATATTCCTTCTTCACCCAGGCGAGCGCTTCCTCGTGGCCGGTTAGCGTCCCCTCCAGTTGTTGCGTCTCCACCGCTTCCAGGATCTCGCCAAACTTTGGCCCCGGCTTCAGCCCCAGGGCAATCAAATCCTCCCCCCGCACCAGCGGCGGCGGGATGATTGGTTCGTTAGCGAACTCCTCGCGTTTGCGCAGCAAAAACTCGTAATTGTCCAGCATCTGATGGCTCCCCGCGCAATCGACCCGGTGCAATTCCAACTCTTGCACGAAGGTCGGCCGCGCCATGAACCGCTTCAATTTCGCCAGCCGCATGTTCGGCACATCCTTGAACACCATGTGCTGGCGCACCATCTCCATGACCGCCTCGATCTCCGCGCGCGAAAAACGCAAGCGCTCCATAATTTGTTCCGTCATCTCCGCGCCGATCCGGTCGTGCCCGTTGAACCGAATCCGTCCGGTCTCGTCCACCGAGGCCGTGACCGGCTTGGCCACATCGTGCAGAAGCACCGAGAAAACCAGCTCCACCGAAACCGTCTCGGGCAGGAGGCTCAGCATCAGGCGCGTGTGCTCGAAGACATCCCATTCCGGATGAAACTGCTCCGGCTGCGCGCACCCTTTCATGGCCTCGATCTCCGGCAGGACGGCCCGCAGTAAACCGCTCCGGTCGAGCAGATCCCATCCGCGCACCCGGTTAGGCGAAAGAAAAATGCGGACAAGTTCTTCGCGAATTCTTTCCGCGCTGATCTGGATGATGGCTGCGGCATCTGCCCGCAGCGCCTCCCAG
>DASXIK010000319.1:0-2923 GCA_036498025.1 Chthoniobacterales bacterium | reverse complement strand
GCGATCGAAAAACCGCTCGGAATGGAAAGACTCCGTAGATCGGATGATCTACAGTGGCGCCGGCGTCAGGCCCGAAGAGGTCAATCCCCTGGTCGGTTTCCTCGTGCGTTATTACGGCGAAAGCGTCGAGATCAATAAGGCCACCGCCCAGCAACTACAGGACGAACTCGACATGACCACCGCCGAGGCCGAAGCCGTAGTGAAAGCGCGCACCGAATCGGGCAGCTTCAAATCCTGCGCCGACATTCAAAAAATCAAAGGCCTTGACGCCAGGCGCATCGACCCAATTAAAGACGGCTTCCGCTACAACTAAAGCAAATGTGGGGCAGGCCCTTTGGCCTGCCGCGATGCCCATGTGCCAGGAAACCCAATCGTTTCTGAAGATGTTCTGGCGAGTGCTTCAAACCTTTAAGCTTCGCGAACCCATTTCAAACTAGCTCAACGCTCCAGACCCAGTTCCGCGCGCAACCGGCCGACATCGTAAGCCAGCTCGCCTCTTTGTCGCTTCCGATCCTCGCCGTTCTCGATATCCTTCAGAATTTCCATCACCCGCTCGCGGCCCTTTTCCGTTCGGACCGACTCGCGCGGTGTCTTTCCCTGCAACCCCGGCAGTTTGACGTTCGGCCATTCCTGGTAGTGACGCTCTATGATGCGGGCAACAGCCTCGTTGGCCGCCTCATTCCCAATCTCCGGCGCGCCCGGTACCTGGCTACGGCGTCCTTCGCTCGCCCGCGGGCGAAGCTCTTTCTGTGTTGTATACTCATCGCGCAAGTGCTGCAGCGATTCGCCCGCCAGTTCCTGCAGCAATTCCTGGCCCCGCTCCAGGCGCTGCCTGGAATTGCATTCCAGCGTCAGTTCGCTGGCGGCGATTCGGATGTTGCCCATCACCGTTTCTTTGCCATTCAGCCATACAAAGGACGTACTCACGCCCGCCGCCTCGGTCTCATGGTGGAACTCGGGGCAAGTTTGCAGCGCCCCGATCACCCCCGTCTCGTCGGCCAGTCTGTACACTGCCTTTGAAAACAGGAGTTCTTCGCCGTCGGTGTTGGCCAAAAGGATCGATTCCATCCATTTCGCTGATAATTCGAACGACCGCCGGCGGATGCTGGCCAGATTCTGCTTCAGATATTGCGGCCATTCCAGGCCCGCGTCCGCGCGGTTCGCTTCCATCCATTCGCGAAGCGGCTCAATGTTGTGCCGCGGTACGGTGACTCCCGCACCAGCAAACTCGGTACCCCGCTCGCCGGGTCCCACGCGCGCCAGCAGGCCGTCCCACCGCGCCAGGCTCCGCGACATACTCACGTCGTGGACGAAGAATCTGTCGCCGGAGATCAGGTCTTTCACCTCGACACCGGCGCCAGGCGCCACTTCCTGAACTTCGTAAAGTCCCACGAAACTCTTCGACCAGGCTTCCGCCATTTCCCGCTCCCGCGGCGCGAGCCGGGATCCTCGCCGCGCCAGAAACTCTTCAATAACTGTGCGCCCAAGGCTTGGAGCAACCCGATCATGCACCATCCAGTCGACCAGGGCCATATTGGCGGTCTCCGAATCCCGGTCTTCTTCCCAATCGCCAAACAGTTCCTGGATCGCCGATTGAATGTCTCCCCGCGACAGCACCTGCTCCAGAAACTCGCCGATGCGCCTCCGCAAGCCGTCAAATTCATTTGCTCCCTGTGAACCGGCAGAGCGCTCTCGCTCTGCCTGACTGCCCCTGGCCGCCGTATCGGAATCGAGATGGCACTTCTTGTATTTCTTGCCGCTCCCGCACCAGCATGGCTCGTTGCGGCCTGGAGTGGGCGCGCGCCGAACCGGCTCCGGCGGGGGGAAGTATTCGTCTTCCGCTTCTTCGTCTTCTTCGTCATCGGACCAAACGGCCTCCCCCTCGCAAATGTCGTACACCGAATAAGGAGAAGGTTCCAACCGCGCCGGTGAAATGGGGTGCTGGAGGAAAGCCGCCAGCAGTTCATCGCATTCGCGGCGCGTGTCTCGTGACAACTGGCTGCTCTGCCTGGCCAGAACCTCACGAGCCAGGTCCAGGCCTCTGCGTCCTTTCGATGCCAACATGGAGCCGAGAAGCGTTGGGAAAAAATCGGCGCGGTCTTTCGGTTTCATCGCCTCGAGATCCGCGCTCAGACATTCGATCAGATCTCCCGCCGGATCCAGTTCGGGGTGCCGGAGAATCTGCTCCGCAACCGCCAGCCGCTCAGCCGCCCCCAACCGTGGCGCAATCGATCGGATCAATTGCTCCGCTTCCCTTGGGTGACGTTCGCAAATCCGCCCCAGCGCCCACGCCGCGGCGCCTGCCGTTTCCGTGTCCTGCAAACCTGTGAACTCCAGAAAAAAAGGGATTTCAGCGGGGGAGCCCAACTCGCCTAACAACGCCAGCGCATTTTCGGCCGCGGTATCTTCCTCCTCTCCCAGCAACTCCTGCGCCCAGTCGCGCAATACCCCCACCAGCAGAGGCGCCAGCGACGGGCCTTCAGCAACAATCGCATCCACCGTGGACCGGTCGAGATTCTCGCTCTCCAGTAGTTGCTGAATGAGACGAAGCGGCCGCAGGCGCTCGGTCACATGCTCGGGCTCGGTCTTTCGCCTGTCGCGCAGCGTGAGGGCGATGACTCTGGCCTGGGCGGATGGAGGAAGCTGTTTGAACTCATCCACAGCTTTGTCATCGAGCGCGGCCTTTTCAAAATCCAGGTCCTCGATAAACCTTTCAAGGTCGTCTACGCGTCTGCTGATCGCCAATTCGCCCAGAGCCTCGGCCAGTTCGGCGGTGCCCGGTTCCCCGCCGAGCAACCGGGACAATTCCATATAGGGCCGGCTCATGCCGGGATGAGCCTGAACCGCTCTCCAAAAATAATCCTCCGCCCCGGCGAGGTCCCCGTCATCTTCACGCACCCGGCCCAGCCCGAGCATGGCGATG
>DASXIK010000318.1:0-3934 GCA_036498025.1 Chthoniobacterales bacterium | reverse complement strand
GGGATTCTCCTCCGCGCAGAAGGCCGGGCGTTTCTGTATACAGCCGATGTGAATTTCATTGATCAAACGATCATGCAGGCAGCCGTCCTCCCGGAGGAGAAGGTTGATGTTCTCATCATGGAGTGCACCCGGGGCGGCGAGGCAGTCGTGCCCGGTTGGACGCGCGCCGGAGAGGAACGCCGTCTGGCCACGGCCATCGATGAAGCCTTTCAACGCGGCGGCTGCATTCTCATTCCGGTCTTCGCGTTGGGGAAAACGCAGGAGGTCCTGGCCATGCTTTATCAATTCCGACGCGCAGGTTTGATGGGACATTTTCCCGTCTACATCGGTGGTCTCAGCTCGAAGATGACCGAAACCTACGATCGCCGCGCCAGCATGTCGCGGCGGCGCCTGCCACGCATCCAACTAATGAATGAAATCGCTCCCTTGGTCGTCGGCGGCCAGAACGTGGAGGACACGCCGGTGCGGCCGGGAAGGATTTATGCGCTCTCCAGTGGAATGATGACGCCGAAAACCTTGTCGAATATTCTTGCGCGACGGGTGGTAGAGAACCCGCGGCACTCCATTTTCTTTGTAGGATATTCCGATCCGGCCTCGCCGGCGGGCGTCCTGCGCCGAGCCCAACCAGAGCAGGAGATCGCGCTGGATCCCGATCAGCCGCATCAGAAGGTCCGCTGCGCCATGCAACAGTTTCAATTCAGCGCCCATGCCGACCGGGATTCGTTAGTCGCATATGCGCGGAAACTTTCGCCAAAAAAAATCGTGCTCGTGCATGGGGACGTGCCGGCGACCACCTGGATGAAGTCGGCTCTGGCGGCTGCATTGCCAAAAAGCGAGATCATCGTCCCGGTGCCGGGCGTGGAATTGGAATTGTGACCCGCCCATTTCTTCGATCGTTAGACGTTGCCGGATAGCGTGATCTGTGATCGGCTGCGAGATTCTTCGTTCCGCTCAGAATGACAATGAAGATCGTTTCCTGGAACATCAATTCCCTGAGAAAACGGCAGGACCGGCTTTTCGCATGGCTGGAAGGCGCGCGGCCGGACGTGGTCTGCCTGCAGGAAACAAAATGCCCGGACGAGCAATTCCCCGTTCTCGCCCTGCAGGCCGCCGGTTATCACGCCGCCTTTCATGGCGAGAAATCCTACAATGGCGTGGCCATCCTTTCCCGGACCGTGCAGAGCGATGTCCGCGCATCGCTCTGCGACGGAACCGATGATCAGCAGACGCGGGTTGTCGCCGCGACGGTCAGCGGCCTGCGCATTTACTCGATCTATGCGCCTAACGGACAAACAATCGGTTCGCCGGCCTATCAATATAAATTGCAATGGTATCGGCGGCTGCGCGATTTCCTGGCCCGGGAAAATACGACGGCGGCGGTGGTGTGCGGCGACTTTAATGTGGCGCCAGCGGATGAGGATGTGCACGATCCCGACCTCTGGCGCGGTGCCATCATGTGCTCCGAGGAAGAAAGGGCCGCCTTGCGCGACCTCACGGAGAAGGCGGGGCTGTGCGATACTCTCCGCTTGCATCACCCGGAGGGCGGACTTTTCAGCTGGTGGGATTATCGCATGCTGGCTTTTCCCAAGAATCGCGGTCTGCGCATTGACGCCGTGCTCGCGAGCGAGAGTTTGTGCAAGAAATGCACAGCCGCGGGCATCGACCGGGAGATGCGCAAAGGGAAAGAGCCTTCGGATCACGCGCCGGTCTGGGCGGAGTTTGCGTTGTAGTAATGGGATTCGACGGCGACAAAGCGCCGTCGCTACAGCGTCTGGGAATCAACTGCCACGCCTGTTTGCTGGACGTTGCGCCTGAAGCAGCGGACGATGGGGCTGATGCCCTCAAAGTCGCATCTGCGCGTATCCCATCCGCCGGAGCGGCCGCTCATGATCTGGGATGGCGATTGTCATTTCTGCCGTCTCTGGATTGAGCGCTGGCGCGTGCTCAGCGAAGGACGGGTGGATTTCGTCACCTCACAGGAGGTGGCCGCGAGTTATCCCGAGATCCCGGCGGAACAATTCGAGCAGGCGGTCGTCTTGATTGTGCCCGACGGCACGGTCTTGGCCGGCGCGGAAGCGGTCTTTCGTTCATTTGCCTGGCGACCCTCTCACCGCTGGCGGGCGCGAATGTATGACACCGTGCCGGGATTGGCGGCTGTTTCCGAATTTGCCTATCGAATCGTGGCCCGTTACCGCCCGGTGGCTTCGGCCATGACTCGCCTTCTCTGGGGCAGCGATGTCCGGCCGCCAAGATACTTTTGGGCGCGTCGTTGGTTTTTGCGTTCGTTAGGCCTGGTTTACCTGATCGCTTTCCTATCGCTTTGGGTTCAGGTCGATGGATTGATCGGGGCCGATGGTGTTCTCCCCGTTGGCGGATTTCTTTCGATGGTGCACGAGCGCCTGGGCTCCGGCGCATTTTCCGTTCTCCCGACATTATGCTGGCTGAATTCGAGCAATGCCTTTCTCCATTTCCTCTGCGGCGGCGGCGTGCTTCTTTCGCTTCTTTTGATCGTCGGGCTGGCCCCGGCGCTTTGTCTGCTTGGGTTGTTCGCCTTTTATCTCTCGCTCACGCTCGCCGGGCAAACGTTCCTCAGCTTTCAATGGGATATACTGCTGCTCGAGACCGGATTTCTCGCCATCTTCCTGGCGCCCTGGCGGCTATGGCCGGGAAAAAACGGGGAGCCGCCCGTTTCGCGCGTCGCAGTTTTTCTGCTCAAGCTCTTACTCTTTAAGCTCATGCTCATGTCCGGCGTGGTGAAACTGACCAGCGGCGATGATTCCTTGGCGAACCTGACCGCGCTGGATTATCACTACTGGTCGCAACCGCTCCCGACGGTCTTTGCCTGGTTCTTTGATCAGCACCCCGAGTGGTTCAGGAAATTTTCTGTCGGTTTCTGTTTGTTCACGGAAATCGTGGTGCCTTTCTTCCTGTGGAAACCGCGCCGGATCCGGCTGGTGGCGGCGGGACTGTTGATTTTTCTGCAACTCGCCATCGCGTTAACGGGCAACTACTGCTTTTTCAATTTGCTGACCATCGCGCTTTGTCTGCTGTTGATTGACGATGCGACCTGGCGCCGGCGGCGGGACGGCGATGTGGAGGGGCGAACTCCCGCGAGGCCGGCGTCGCAGGAGCTCCGCCCTCCAATTAGGAATGTGTGGGCGCGGCTTCAGGTGGTTTGCGCTTGGATGGTTCTGCTGATCACCGCGCCGCTCAACGCCTGGTTGATCTACGGCGCATTCAAGCCTGAGGCCGACCCGCCGCGGCTGGTCGCCTCGCTCGACAGGTATGTCGAACCATTCCGCGTGGTCAACGGCTACGGGCTCTTTCGCGTCATGACCAGGGACCGGCGCGAGATCATCATCGAAGGTAGCGCTGACGGCGTTGATTGGCTGCCCTATGAGTTCAAATGGAAGCCCGGCGATGTGAACCGCGCTCCGGGTTGGTGTGCGCCGCACCAGCCGCGACTCGACTGGCAAATGTGGTTTGCCGCCCTTGGCTCGCCGCAGGGAAATCCGTGGTTCGTTCGCCTGGCCGGCTGCCTGCTGGAAAATAAGCGCGACGTCGTCGGCTTGCTCGCGCGGAATCCCTTTCCGGACAAGCCGCCTCTTTATGTCCGCTCCAGTTTTTATCGTTATCGATTCACCACGGCAGCCGAACGGCGGGAGACAGGGGCCTGGTGGAAGCGCCAGGAACTGGGCGAGTATCTGCCGCCAGTGTCGCTGCGCTGATTTGCAGGTAGGGACGTCTCTCCGAGACGTCCGTCGAAATCTGCCGTCCTGCTTTTGTTTCTGTATGGGACGCTGCCAGCGTCCCTGTCCAGGCAGAGTCGCACATTGGGTACACGGCGACAGAGCGCCGTGGCTACAGCCTGTAGCCGCTCCGCTCTGCCGGGGCGTCTTCAACGCTCATAGAGCGCCGCTACAGGCATCGCCAC
>DASXIK010000317.1:0-3038 GCA_036498025.1 Chthoniobacterales bacterium | reverse complement strand
AGCCACTACCGGCGAAGTCCCGCTTGCATCGGTTACTCGCATCAAACCCGGACTGTACAGTATTAGTTATGCTGTCTATTTTCCAAGCACCGCCACCTACGCATGGATGAACCATCACGATTACGGGTTTCCCGCTAATCTCATCAAACCGCAGAAAGCATATCTTTCACCTTTTCCACCACCGCTCGACGAGGACGCCCGCCCGGCTCAAATCTATTGCTCGACGTGCAGATAACCAGGCAGGGACGCATCTCCGAGGACTCGGCGAAGGCGGCGTCTAAACAGTCGGAAGATAGGCTTCCAGCCTGTCTCGGAGGGTGGGCTTCCAGCCTGCCCTTTCCCGTGCGACAGGCTGGAAGCCCGTCGGCCGAGACAGGCAAGGATGCCTATCTTCCATGACATTGCCGCCTTTTTGGACGCCTTGAAGGCGGCTAGGCGTCCGACTCTGATTCTTCCGTTTCGAATCCGCTGGCAGTGCCCGGGGAATTTGCGGTGCGCAGTTGCTGAAAAGCCGATGTTAGAGCATTAAGGCATTCACATGTCGAATGCCATTCCCCCCCGGCCGCGCTTCGGTTCCAGCAAACGCCTGTTCGTGATTGTGGCCAGCCAATTTAACGCCCACTACGTGCAGGGACTGGTTTCCCACGCCATCGCGGAAGTGGGTCGACTGGCGCCGAACACGCGCACCGAGTTGCTCCAGGTGCCGGGAGCATTTGAAATTCCAATTGTCGTGCAGGAGGTGGCGTCCCAAAAAAAAGCCGACGCCATCATCGCTCTTGGGCTCATCCTCAAGGGACAGACCGATCACGCGGAAAATTTGAGCCGTTCCGTCACAGAGGCCCTGCAGCGCATCGCCCTGGAACATGGCATCCCCGTATTGAATGGCGTTCTCAGTGTGGAAAACGAGATCCAGGCCCAGGAGCGTTGCCTGGGCGAGCAGATCAATCGCGGCACGGAAGCCGGGCGCGCCGCCGTCGAGATTGCCGCGGTCATGGATGACCTGCGCGCCTGACTGAGTCATGGGGAAACGCCGAAAAGCGCGCGAAGCAGCCATCCAGTATCACTTCTGGCGCGACCTGCAGCACGGGGAAATGCCCGAGCGGCTTGAGGATTTCTGGGAGTTTTGTCCGGCCACGCCCAAGGTGCGCGAGTTCGCCCAGCCCCTGATCGACGGAATGGTGTCTCATCTCCCGGATGTGGATGAGCGGATCAAACGCTACTGCGAGAACTACGAGTTCAACCGCATTTCTCCGGTAGATCGAAACATCCTGCGCCTGGCCATTTATGAGATGCTTTTTCGCGACGACATCCCGCCGGTGGTCTCGATTAATGAAGCGATCGAACTGGCCAAGACATTCGGCGGCGCCGATTCCGGCCGATTCGTTAACGGCATTCTTGACCGGGTGAAGAGCGACCTGACGCGGCCGCTGCGGGAAGCGGCGCCGCCGGAGCAACCGTGAGTCGTCACCTCGTTGAGGCGTTGAAGCGGTCAGAGTGTCATCCGGCGTAACGAATCTCGATTCTCGAATCACTCATCCCCATGAATTTCTTCCAATCGCTCATTCAGAAATTCGCCGGGCGCCCGGTGGACTGGGATGAACTCGAAGAGAGCCTCATTCGCGCCGATCTGGGAGTGCCCATGACCCTGCGGATTATCGCGGCTCTTAAGGAACGCGCCACGCGCACGACCATCACGGCTGATGACATTGCCGAAGTCACGCGCGAGGAGATTGGGAGAATTTTGCCATTGAATCCGCCGCCCATCCGGCCGTTGCCGGCCAAGCCGAAAGCCATCCTGGTCGTCGGGGTTAACGGCACTGGCAAAACCACTTCCACCGCGAAGTTGGCGCGCTATTTTACCAAGAATCGGCACACGGTCCTGCTGGCGGCCGCGGACACATTTCGCGCGGCGGCCATCGAGCAGCTCGGGATCTGGGCCGAACGACTCGGGGTCGAGATGATTCGCGGACAATACAATGCCGATCCGGCGGCGCTTTGTTATGAGGCTTACCAGTCTGCGGAGAAGCGGAACGCGGAATTCTTGCTGTGCGACACGGCCGGCCGCCTGCACACCAAGAGCAATTTGATGGCGGAATTGAACAAAGTGAAACGCAGCCTAGCCAAGCACGATGCCAGCGCGCCGCAGGAAACGCTGCTGGTGGTAGACGCCACTACCGGCAGCAACGCACTCTCCCAGGCGCGCGAATTTCATCAGGCGGTCGGGTTGACTGGACTGATCGTGACCAAACTGGATGGCAGCGGCAAGGGCGGGGTAATCATCGCCATTCAGGACGAGTTGAGCATCCCCACGCGCTTTGTGGGGACGGGCGAGGAGCTGGACGATTTCGCCGCGTTCGACGGCCGCGAATTTATCGCGAAGATGCTGTAGCTGGAATCCGGAGTTGTGGGAGAAAAAGTCACCGAATCATTTGCGCCGGAAGATGGCGTCGCGCCGATAGCGGCCACGGGGCTGCGCGGCTTTATCGGAAAATTCACCGTGCTCAAGGGGGGTCAACGCGAGTTGTGGCTCACCTTCCTGATCAAGTTCCTGATCTACACGGCCTATTCCGTGACCAACAAGACGATCGTTTATTGGCTTTCGAAGGATCTCGGATTCAGCGATCAAGCAGCAGGCGCCCTGGTCGGTTGGGTTTGGGCGCCAGCGATGACCGTGTTCACGTTGTTGGCCGGCTCGTTTACGGATGCGATCGGGCTCCGCCGCACTTTCTTTCTCGGTGTCGCGATCTGCACCGTCGCGCGTTCAGTCATGGTGACGACGACCATCCCGTGGCTTGCTCTCGTCTGTGGTGTTCTGCCGCTGGCGGTTGGCGAAGCGCTCGGAACCCCGGTATTGCTCGCGGCCACGCGGGTCTATTCAACGACGGCGCAGCGTTCGATTTCGTTCTCGATCATCTACGCGATCATGAACGTCGGCTACATGGCTGCCGGTTACATTTTCGATTTTGTTCGCTCGCTCGATCTGCACGTGAACATGGGCGGATTTCAACCAACGCCGTACCAACAGCTCTTTGCCGTCA
>DASXIK010000316.1:0-6317 GCA_036498025.1 Chthoniobacterales bacterium | reverse complement strand
TCGTGTGCTGGTTTCGGCGGCTCGCCGAAACAATCTTTGAATGAAAGTTCGCGATGGCGGGACGCCATCGCCAGCACACGAGACGTGTGCGCTACCCGGATGTGCGGGAGACACCGCGGTTTCTCAACGCGATGGCAAACTTGGCGCGTCAGAACGCAGCCAGCGCCCGATCGATACGGACCAGCACTTTCTCTTTTCCCAAAACTTCCAGCAGATGATACAAACTGGGGCCGGCGTTGCTCCCGGTCACGGCCAGCCGCGTCGGATGGACAAGCGCGCCAACCTTCACACCGAGTGTCGCCGCGGTGGCTTTCAGCGTCGTTTCAATTTCGGCGGCGTTGAATTCCGCCGCTGCGGCAAATGCCTGCCGCACCGCTTGCAGGCGCGGTTTGTTTTCCGCGATGAAATGTTTGGCCGCGCCTTCCGGGTTCCAATTGATCTCGTCCGTAAAATAAAAACCGGCATAGCCCGGCAGCTCATCAAAGGTGTTGATCTTGCTCATGCACGTCTGCAGCGCCGCCCGCACGTATCCCTCCGGAAATTTTCCGGGATCGATGCCAGCCGCTTGCAAGGCTGCCAGGCCGCGCTCATAAAATTCCGCCTCCCCCAGCTCGCGCGCGTACTCTCCGTTGAGCCAATGCAGTTTGTCCGGGTCGAAAGTGGCGTTGCTGCGCACGACATTCTTCAGGTCAAAGATGCGCACGATCTCCTCGATGGGCATTTTCTCGCGGTTATCCTTGGGCGACCAGCCGAGCAGGCAGAGGTAATTGCGCAACGCTGCCGGGAGATAACCTCTCTTTATATAATAGTCCACGCTCGCGCCCTGGTCCCGCTTGCTCATTTTGGTGCCGTCCTTGTTATGGATGAGCGCGATGTGGGCGAAGTGCGGCGGCACAGCGCCAAGTGCGCGGTAAAGCTCTATATGCTTGGGCGTGTTGGAGAGATGATCTTCTCCCCGAATGACGTGCGAGATCTTCATCTCAATGTCGTCCACCACATTGACGAAGTGAAAAATCCAGGAACCATCCGGGCGCCGCACCGTCAGGTCGGGATGCGTTTCCGGATTGGTTAGGTCGAAATCAATCTTGCCGCAGACCAGGTCGTCCACCACCACATGCTCGCGCGGCGAACGAAAGCGAACCGCGCCGTTGTCTTCAAACGTGTGCCCGGCATCCTGCAGCTTCTTCAGGTAACGCTCGTAAATGTCATGGCGTTCGCTCTGAAAATAAGGTCCGAAATCGCCGCCCGCATGCGGGCCCTCATCCCAGTCCAACTCCAGCCACTTTAGCCCGGCGTAGATGGCAGCGGCAGCCTCCTCGGTGTTGCGGGCCTGGTCCGTGTCCTCCACCCGAAGCACGAGTTTGCCACCGTGATGCCGGGCGAAGAGCCAGTTGAACAGGGCGGTGCGCGCCCCGCCGATATGCAGGTAACCGGTGGGCGACGGGGCGAAACGAACGCGGATATCGGAAGACATGGGAGAGAAGAACTTAGCCACAGATTGACACAGATAAACAGATTGCTGATGATTCGATGGAAAAACTCCTTCTCATCTACATTTTCGCCGATGCCCTTATGCCGGCATCGGCCAATCGGTTAGGCTGCGAAGTCTGCTGATTCACACAGGACTCAGCGGCGCCTCCGCCGGTCCGGCCATGACCTCGCCTGTCGGCCGGAAACGCGAACCATGGCACGGGCAATCCCATGTCATTTCCGCCGGGTTCCAGCGCACGATGCAGCCCATATGCGGGCAGACCGCTGAAACCTTGCAGACCTTGCCCTGATCATCACGATAGGCCGCCACCTTTCCGTGGGCCGATTTAACGATCATTCCGTCACCCCGCGGCAGGTCGCGCACGCTCTCCGCCTCGGGCCGGGCCAGCCTGTCTTTGATGAGATAATAGGGATAGTCCTTGTTCTCCTTAAGATAATCCCAGGCCGCGCCTTTGATTTTTTTCCGGCCGACGGCAAACAAATCGGTCCAGGGATTCTTCCTTCCGACAGCCCAATCTCGCGCCATCACGGCTGAGATCGTGCCAAAGGTGATGCCATTACCGCAAAAGCCGGTGGCAATGAACTGCCGGTCGGCATTTTCGCCAATGTAGGGCAGCCCGTCGTTGCTCACGATCACCTGTCCGGACCAGCGGCGCTCAATCTGCGCGGCCGGCAGGATCCGTTTTAATTTCGCGGCCAATCGCTCGAAACAGCCCTCGGTATCCGTGATCTGGCCGGTCTTGTGATCTTCGCCGCCGAAGATGATGTAGTCGCATTCCTCCAGGCGATCGATCCGCAGGTAATCGTAAGGATCCTTTGTATCCCAAAACAAGGCGGCCGGGGTCGAGCCGCGCGACACGGTCGAGCCGAGTACGTAGCTGCTGTAGAGCGCCAGCTTGGTTTGAAGAAGCGTCGCTCCTGCCATGGACGCAAGCCCCACCAACGGATTGTTGGTCGCCAGGATGACCCGGTCGAACGTGATCCAGTTTCCGTCCACCCGGACACGACGTTTTTTGGAATCGAATTGTTCCGCCGCAGATTCCTCGAAGACGTGCGAACCGCCGCCGGGAATCGACTCGAGCAAACCATCGAGATATTTACGGGGATGAAACTTCGCCTGATTCGCAAAACGAATCCCCGGCAGGCCGTAAATCGGCACTCGTTCCTGATATTCCACATCGAAACCAAGGCGCCTCGCGATGGCCGCTTCTTCCTGGAGTGTGGAAATCGCCTTTTCTGGATCGTCCTCCGCCGGTGCGTGCAGATATCCCGGCACCCAGCAGAACGCGCAATCGATCTGTTCCTGCCTCACGATCTCTTCGATGTGATCAATCGCGGCCGCGCCCGCGTCCCAGACAGCTTGCGCGTGCTCTTCGCCGAAATTTTTGACCAGTTCGCTCAGGCGTGTGTCCGTCACATGAGTCAAATGCGCCGTCGTATGTCCAGTGTCGGCACGGGCCACCCGTTCCCGGTCAATCAAGGCCACCTTAAGTCCCGCCTTGCGCAACAAATAAGCGGTGCTGATCCCGGTAATGCCCGCCCCCACCACGAGTGCGTCCACCGTGATCTCCCTTTTCAGGGCGGGGAACGCCTTGATCGGAGCCGTATCAATCCAATAAGAGGCTGTTGTTTTCATTCCCTAATCAGTTCGGACCTGAGGGGAATTTTAGCCTTCGATGAAGATTTTTTTTGCCCGGCGCCGGGCGTAACGGTTGCCCGGGAGGTTTGTCTTGGCCACGCGGCCAGCCGAGTCGAGCAGTCCGCGCACGCGTTCCACCAGATCGAAGCTGACACCGGTCACATCGCCCGCCCGCAACCATTTGTGCAGCACGCGCCGCTGCAGGGCAAGACTCATCTCGCGCAACGGCCCAACCGCCAATGATGCCGAATCGGGAAGCCTTTCCGACAGCAGCGTCTCTAAGAAATTTTCCTCTTCGGCCGCGATCCGGGCGGTGCGCCAGATGTTCTGGCGAATGTTACGCCCGATGGATTTTTCCAGATAAGGAACGATGCGACGGCGCATGCGATTGCGCAGGGGTGCGATGTCCCGGTTGCTGGCATCCTCGCGAAAGGCCAGGCGCTCTCGTTTAATATAGAGATCGATCTCCGGGCGCCAGACCGAGAGGAGCGGCCGGAGGATTCGGAGCTGCCCCGCACCAACTTTCCGCGTGGACTCGTCCCGCAGGGAAGCCAGGCCGGCTGGGCCGGCGCCGCGAAAAAGATTGATCAGAAAAGTTTCAACCAGATCGTCGGCGTGATGCCCTAGGAAAATTGTGCGGCAACGACGGCGTGCTGCCACCCGGGCAAAGAACTCATAGCGCGCCTCGCGCCCCGCTGTCTCCAAAGAAAGTTTCTTCTTTTTAGCCAGGGCCCGGACGTCCACCGAGTCGGCCCGCGCTGGCAAATGGTAGCGCGTCGCCAGCTGGCAAACGAAGCGCGCATCCGCCGCGCTCGCGCGGCCGCGCAGCCGGTGATTGAGATGACAAACGTGCAGTCGCTTGTAGCCGGCCGTCACCAGGAAATGCAACAGCGCGACCGAATCGCGTCCGCCGGAAACACCGATGAGATATGGTTGATCGGGGGGGAAATCGCGAACGAGCACGGTAAGGGCGGCGGCGGGTACGAGCACGAGGCAAGGCTGCCGCGACCAAGGGCAAGGTTCAATGCCGAATGAATGCTTCATCAACCGGGATGCGGGGGCAAAATGCAGGAATATCTGCCGCGTTTGACAATGAATGAACGTTCATTCATTGTTCTGGTCGCATGTCTAACCCTCTCCCCATCGAAAAAGAAGGAGCCGTCGATCGCCGTGGGCAGATCTTGGACGCCGCCATCTGCTGCTTCGCCAAGCGCGGCTTTCACCTGACTAGCATGCACGATATCAGCGCCGAAGCCGGCATCAGCGTCGGCTTGATCTACCGCTATTTTGAGAACAAGGAGGCTGTGATTTCGGCCATGGCCGACCAGCACAAAAAGGAGATCTCCGAAGTGCTGGAACGAGCCCGCCAGGCCCCCACCCTCCTCGAGTCGCTCGAGGTTCTTTTTACCGCGCACTGCCACGAAAAAGGATCCCAGGTCACGGCGGCCTTCGTGGTCGATCTTTTTGCCGAAGCCAGCCGAAATCCCCGAGTGGCGGCGCTGGTGCACGATGTCTGTGAGACGGTCAAGCATGGCGTCACCGATTTGATCGCGCGCGCGCCGGAAACGAAAAATGCGTCCCATAATCTCTCTCCGCAACAGGTGGCCGAGCTTATTTTCGCCGTTAACGACGGTCTGCTCATGCGCGAAGCAGTGAACCTTTCCCCCATATCCGACGACGAACGACGCGAACAACAATTGCAAGTAGCGCGCCGTTTATGGCGACTGCTCTTCACCGCCCATCCAGTCCCCGCCTATGCATGATGTCGCCAAACCCGCCACCACGGGACCAAAAGTGAAATCCGCCGCCAAAAGAATCCTCCCGATCGTGGGTGCCATTCTTCTTTTGGCTGGCCTGTTCGCCGCGCTCAAGGCTCTCGGCATCGCCGGCTCAACCATCTTGGTGACCGTCCTTACCGCTACTGTGGTGGTTTGCGCCATTTTTTCTGTTCGCAGTTTCCGCCGTGGAGGAACGACCGCCGGCGCATCCTGGGCGGTCGCTTTTCTTCTCTTACTCCTGGTCGACGTGAAGGCCAGCCAGATTGGGAAGATGATGTCGACGCCATTTGCCATGCCGCCGACAGCAGTCTCCAGCGCGGTGGTGAAAGAAGAAGACTGGGCTCCGGTTCTCTCCGCGGTCGGCTCGATTTCGCCCGTGGAAGGCGCGGTGGTGTCAGCCGAGCTGGGCGGGATTGTCAGCAAGGTCCAATTTCAGAATGGCGGCGAGGCGAAGAAGGGCGATGTCCTCATTCAACTCGACACTTCGTCGGAAGAAGCTCAGTTGCATACGGCCGAAGCCGACCTCGAATTGGCGCGAGCCAACCTGGACCGAACCCGAGATCTGTCTGCGCGGAAAGTGGTTTCAAAATCGGAACTCGATGCTGCCCAGTCAGCCTACGGCCAGAAAAAAGGAATGGTCGATAATATGAAGTCGATGATCGGGAAGAAGGGCGTCCTTGCGCCATTTGACGGCCAGCTTGGTATTCGCCAGGTGAACGTCGGTCAGATGATCAATTCGGGACAGCCGGTTGTCGCCTTGACCGAGCTCGATTCGGTTTACGCGGACTTCGCCCTTCCGCAGCAGGAGTTCTCGAAGCTTTCGAAGAACTTGGAGGTAAATGTTCACACCGATGCGGTGCCGGGCCGCGAGTTCAAAGGCAAGCTCAGCGCGGTGAATTCAATGGTGGATTCCGTTACGCGGAACGTTTTTCTACAGGCAACACTGCAGAATCCCGATCATGCGCTGCGTCCGGGAATGTTTGCCAAGGTTGAGGTCGTTCTGCCGGAGACGCGCAAGACACTCGTCATCCCGGGTTCGGCCGTCTCCTATGCGCCCTACGGGGACTCTGTTTATGTGATTGAAACGGCCAAGGATCCGAAAACCGGAAAGGACGCGCAGACCATTCGCCAGCAGGTGGTGCGGGTCGGCGGTGCGCGAGGGGATTTCGTCGCCATCACCGCGGGGCTCAAGGCCGGCCAGACCATCGTCAGCACGGGCGTGTTTAAATTGCGCAACGGCATGACGGTGACCATCAACAACGATCTGGCTCCGAGCCCTCAGGTGAATCCCACGCCGGTAGACAGCTAAACCAATTTCGAAGCACGAGTGTCGAAATCCGAAACAAGTCCGAATTCAGAAAAGGAAATGATCAAAACGAAAAAGGACGCGGCCGGCGATTTGCCCTTTG
>DASXIK010000315.1:0-14151 GCA_036498025.1 Chthoniobacterales bacterium | reverse complement strand
AAAGGAGCTTTTCCGCCGCGTTGGGCCCGTAGGTCTCGTGCACAGCCTGCAGCAGCTCGAGGGTGAAAGCATTGCTATCGACCTGGAAGAGGTCATGCGTGCGACGGGTCAACCGATAAACCATCTCCGGCCGCCCCATCTTCTGCGGACGCCGCCAGGTATCAATATACCCGTCCCGCTCCAGGGTCACGCAGTGCTGCTTGATGCCCATGTAGCTCATCTTCATCTTGCGAACGAGCTCATTGACGGACATTCCCTTGGAGCGTTTCAGCGAGTTCAAGATTTCCAGCCGTTGGGTCCGGCCGATTTCAGCAAGGATGCGTTGATTCATGAGCTAGGAAACCTGACAAAAACGCAGTTTATACGCCTCGCCCTTCAAAAAGACAATAACAAAATTTACGCAACTGGCGGGGCGAAAAGAGATTACAGGCCTTGGCCTAAGTTGCCCGCCGCCCGGAGGCCGGATCGAACAGATGTGCCTTGTTCAGATTCATTTCGAACTGCATCCGGTGCCCGGCTTCCCGGTGATCCAGGGCCCGCTGGCTGCGGCAGACCACGGTATGGACGCCGGTTTGCAGGTAGAGATTCGTCTCCGCTCCCATCGGCTCCACCATGTCGACGATGGCGGGAAAACTGCCTTTCGCTGTCTCACTCCCGGCAAACTGCGCCAGCTCGATATCCTCCGGCCTGATTCCGAGCAAAACCGGTCGGTCGAGCAGTTCCGCCGCGCCCGGACGGGCCCGGGCCGGCAATCGCACCTGGATCGACCCGCCCTGAATCTCGGAGAAGGCGAAAACGTCGCGCTCCTGTTTGAGCGTGCCATTGATGAAATTCATCGGTGGACTGCCCAAAAATCCGGCCACGAAAAGATTAGCCGGTTCATTATAGAGCTTCAGCGGAGTATCGGTCTGCTGCACCACCCCGTTGTTCATTACGACGATCCGATCTCCCATGGTCATGGCTTCGATCTGATCGTGCGTTACGTAGATCATGGTCGCCTGCAATCGCTGGTGCAATTTCGTGATCTCCGTGCGCATCTGCACGCGCAATTTCGCGTCCAGGTTGGAGAGCGGCTCATCGAACAGGAAGACCTTGGGCTGGCGGACAATTGCCCGCCCCACGGCCACACGCTGGCGTTGCCCGCCGGAAAGCGCCTTTGGTCTCCTCTCCAGCAATTCTTCAATTCCGAGAATGCCGGCCGCGTCCATCACCCGCTTCCTGATTTCCGCCCGGGGAAATTTCCGCAACTTCAGGCCGAAGGCCATGTTGTCGTAGACCGACATGTGCGGATAAAGCGCGTAATTCTGAAAGACCATGGCGATGTCCCGATCCTTGGGCGGAACGTCGTTCACCCGCCGGTCGCCGATGAAGATGTCACCCTTGGAAATCTCCTCCAGGCCGGCAATCATTCTCAAAGTCGTCGATTTCCCGCAGCCGGAAGGTCCCACCAGGACAACGAATTCCCGGTCCTGGATTTCCAGGCTAACATCCGTCACCGCGGGGACGTCGCGTCCTTTGTCGCCCGGGTAAATCTTGTAAATGTTTTGAACGGTAACTTTCGCCATGGAGCCGGTGGGGGGTGAGTAAACTAGGGGGCGCCAGGGAACAGGGTCAAATCACTTCCCGACTTCGCCGCCGGCAAAAGGAAGCTCTGCGATTCCCAGGCGCACGATTACCGGGGCCACGCTCTCCGGATTCACGGCGTCGAGCCGATAGGTGGCCTGGAAAAACGGGCGTTTCAGATAGCCGAGCGCGATCTCCTGTCCGAGCCGGCCGCTGCGCACGGCGCTGGTGATCCAGCCCGCTGCCTTCTCCGTCTCGCCCAGCGGAAAAATTTTCATACCCGCTTCCAGTGGCGCATCGTAGAGAGAGACGAATCCGCACAGTTTCTTGTTTCGCTGGCCGGACATCTTCATGCGCGAAATAATCTCCTGGCCGACGTAACAACCTTTCTCGTAATCGATGGAGCTTTCCTCGAGGCCGGCTTCGACGGGGATGATTTCCTCGGTTAACTCGCGACCCCAGCGCGGGATCCCCCGCTCCACCCGAAAAACCTCCATGGCGGGGTCGTCACAAAATAAACATTGCGACGACAGCTGCCCGAAAATCTCATCCCGCCGCGCCATATCCACCCAGATATCCCAGCCCGGCTGGCGGAATCGATCCGCCCGCACAACGCGACAAAAGTCGGGCACCGACGGACCCGTTCCGCCGGTCACATGAAAGATAGAGAACTGGCCGGCGACATCCTCGATAGTCACGTCATCCGCGATAAGGTAGCGCTCAAAGCGAGGCTGGAGCTTTTCCCGCAATTCCGGGTCGGCATCGACAAAGAAACAGTCACCTCCCTGCGAGAGAAAAACCTGCGCCTCCATTTTTCCGCGGGCACTCAGCACGCAGGCGGCAATGGCGGCGGCGGCCGTGGCCTTGCCGGCGTCGTTCGTCACCTGGCCGTTGAGGAAACGCAGCCGATCGGTTCCGCGAATGCACAGCTTCGGCCGCGCCGAGAGATCGAAAAACATCGCCTCCTCCTGGTCAGTCGGCGCCGGCATTCCTAAAGGCAAATCCTTAGCGCCCCAGAAGCCGGCTGAGAAAACCGCGCGGCCGCGCCGGTTCGTCTTCCATCTCCGGGGAAGAAAACTCCTCCTCGGTCAGCATGGGCTCGTCGATTCCATGACCGTCCGGGTTCGCCCCGGAAAAGGCGCTGGGCATCGCATGTTGCGGAAAGGCCTCGGGAGCAGTTTCCCGCTCCGGCGAAGCCGGCCCATTGTGAGAAAGAAAGGCCGCTTGCGGAAGAGCCGGTTCCGCCGGCGATGGCGAAAAGGGTGCGACAGGTTGAGGCTGCGCAAATAATTCCAGATCGCTCTGATCTTCCGCCGCCGTGGGAACGTCCGGAAAAAACTTTCGGATGATGGCCGAATAATCATCATCCCCGTGCCCGTTCTGCAACTGCTCCAAGAGACGATCGCGCGCGGCTGCGCTGATCCCGAGCTCGAGGTGGTGCGACAAACCGAGGCGGCCGGCGATCTGCATGTCTTTCAACATGTGCTTAACCGAAAAATGCGCGTCGAATTCGCGGCGCACCATTTTTGGCAACTTCATGTTCAGCGTGGTCGAATTGCTGCCGTTGCCCTGCATGGCGGTGAGGAATTTTTCGAGGGGCACGCCGTTGGCATGCACCAGGGCGAGCGCTTCCGCCGCGGCCTGCACCGTCGCCGCCGTCACCATGTTGGTGGCCAGTTTGATGGTGGTGGCCTGGCCCACCGTGCCGATCTCGAGAACCTGCTTGCTCGACGCCTGCAGAATTGGGCGCACCTCCCTGAGGGCAGCCTCGTCACCTCCCACATAGTAGACCAGCTCTCCCTTTTCCGCGGCCTCTTTGCTGCCCGTGAAAGGCGCCTCCACAAAGCGCGCGCCCTTCCGTTCCACGATCTCCGCCACCGCCATCATCGAATGCGGAGCGACCGTCGAATGCGCGATGATCACGTGCCTCGGCGTCAGGCCAGGGCTCAACTGCCTAACGACATGATCAAGTGCCTCATCGTCCGAGACAAAAATCTGCACGGTATCGCACATCTCCGCCAGCTCGGCCGGAGCCCCCACAAAATTCGGGACTGGCCGCGGCGTGCGGTTCCACACAAAAACGTGGAAATTCTTCCGCCGCAGAACATCGCGGACCCGGCTTCCGATAATGCCAAGCCCGATGATTCCAACATTTTTTCGTGTGCGCTGTGACATTTTTCCTATGGGGGCCCGGGTAACAGAAAGACCATTTCTGCCAGTGGAAAGTGAGGTCAAATGCGCCCCGTGGCAATCGGCAATTTTACGGGATTGGCAAATCCGGGTCGCCGGCCGCGAGCCGATTCCACCGAACCAGCCCGATGAGCCGCTCGGTGAGGTTGGAGATGGCCCTCACGCGTTTCTCGTTCTCCACTCTGAAGCGGCTAGCCGGGGCGGCCTCTTCCGGCGACATCTGGCGCGCGGGCCGCGCATCGGTCACCTGCACGATATGAAATCCCAGGCGTGTGCGAATCATCCCGGCGGGCTGGCCCACCCCGCGACCGGCGATCTGTCCCCAGAAATCAACGGGCATTCTTGCTTCCGCGAAGAAATTCAAATCGCCTCCGTGCCGCTTGCTGGCCTCGTCCTCGGATAACCGCGCCAGCTCGCTGAGCTTCTGGCCGTCGGCCAGACAATCAAGAACGTCCTGCGCCGCCAGCCGTTTCTGTTCAACCAGTTCGGGCGGCGATGCCGGCGGCGCCGCGAAGAAAATATGGCTGGCCCGCAGGCGCAACGGTTGCGCGAAGGCCGCCGGATGAGCGTGGTAATAGGCCCCGGATTCCTCCGCCGACACGTTCAGCCCGGTCTTTATTTCCTTTTCTACCCAGGCGCGAGTCCGCCAATTTTCCGCCACGGCACACCGCCAGACGTCATTCGTTAGGCCATTCGCCTGCAAAACAGCCGGCCACTCCTTGGGCGACCGTTGGACGCGCAGAAGATCGAAATCGCGGCTCACCAAGCTGCTGTTGACCGGTTCATGCCGTGCCACCCGCTCGGCCTCGAGGTTCGCCGCCAGTGTCGCCGGATCGCTGTGCCGCCCCTCGCTCTTCGCCCGCATGACATCGCTTTCGTAGAGGCCGGTTCTTTCGCACAAGGCGAGTAATCGGCCTCGTCCACACCAATGGCCGATGACATTCCGCATGGCCAGGGACGAGCAAAGCAGATTCCCCGCGAGCACCCCGGCCAGACAGGCGGCGGCGATCAAACTTCCCGCACTGAAACTCGGCTTCACTTCAACGCGCTTTGCGACAAGTAATAAAGAGCCACGCTGCCGACGATGCGCAGGCTTTCTGCGCTCAGCTTATCCATGGTGTCGGCGGGCGTGTGCCATGGCGGAAAATCAAAATCGATCAGATCAATCGTGGGCACGCCCGCCCCATTCAGAGGCGTGTGATCGTCCAGAATCTGGCGGTCGAAATAAGTGAAGTGATCCCGCACCTTCAGCTCATCCGCCGCCGCGAAGATGCCGCGTGCCATGGCCGAAGGCGAATCAGGCGGCAGAGTGATGGTCAGCGAACTGTCGCCCACCATATCAAACAGAATCCCGCCCTGGAACTTCGTCTTCTCGTTAGCCAGCTGACGCGCAAAATGGCGGCTGCCGTAAAGACCGTCCGTTTCCGTGAAATTCTCGAAGGCTTCTTCGCCGTCAAAGAACACCAGCTCTACTCGCGCGGCCCGGGCCGGGTCCTGGGCGAGAACGCGAGCCAATTCAAGGAGGAGGCCGGTGCTGGACCCTCCGTCATTTGCGCCCACGAAACGCACCGTGTCGAACAACTTGGTGTCGTAATGCGAACAGAGGAGAAACTGCGGACTTTCCTTGCCTGGGCGCGTGGCGATGAGGTTGACAAGATTCATCGGGCCGCGCGGCGTCTGCTCGGTGAACGCCTGGCGCGCAACCTTCCAGCCCGCGCCCTGCAATTGCTCCTCCAGGTAGACACGGGCCTTCTCGATAGCTGCCGAACCCGGCGGCCTCGGACCGAGATCGACCAGGCGCTGCACGTGGGCCAGGGCTTTTTCTCCCGAAACCTGTTCCCACAGCCGGGAGGTGCCCGCCCAGGTTGTCGCTTGCGACAACGCGAGGAAGATCATCACCCAAACGCCGGCAAGACACGGCGACAGAGCGCCGTGGCTACAGGACCCCTGGCGCTGTAGTCGCCTCGCTCTGTCGAGGCGTCCCGAGCGTGTCACCCGAGGGACTCTTTGCCTAACGAATAACGGAGCCAGAAACATCGGTAAAACGGCACGGAGTGGCAAAATCAGCTCTCGCCCGGTAATCCAAGGGCCGTGAGAACACGCTGCAGATCGTCGTTCCCGTGATACTCAATCTCGATCCGGCCCTGCTTTTCGCTGTGGTGCACTCGCACACGCGTTCCCAGATGTTTTTGCAGTCGCTCCTCCAGTTCGGCAATGGCGGCGGAGGAAGCGGCCGCGCCGCCTGGCCGCCGGCGAGATCGTGTCGTGCCCAATTGCCGGGCCACCAGTCGCTCCGTTTGCCGAACGGTGGCGCTCCGGCGCAGAATGGTTTCGGCCACAAAAAGCTGATCGGGCGCCGTCTTCAGGCCGAGCAAAACCTTGGCATGCCCGACGGAAAGCAGATTCTGAGTCAGCCACGTTTGGATCTGCGGATGGAGATCCAAAAGACGCAGGGCGTTGGCCACGGCGGCGCGACTGCGCCCCACTTTCATGGCGATGTCTTCCTGGCGTAGACTAAATTCGCCCGCCAGGCGGGCGTATCCCTGGGCTTCTTCAATGGGATTCAAGTCCGCGCGCTGCAGGTTCTCAATCAAGGACAGCTGCAGCACTTGCAGGTCGTTAGCCGAACGAATGATCACCGGCACCTGCGCGAATCCGAGTTCCTGGGCCGCGCGCCAGCGGCGTTCCCCCGCGATTAATTCAAAGCGGCCGTTCACCTGGCGAACGATGAGCGGCTGAATGATGCCGTGTTCCCGAATGGAGTTGACCAGCTCCTGCAAGGCCTCCCCGGCAAAGTCCTTGCGTGGTTGCATCGGACTCGGGCCCACACTGTGTAGGTCCACCTGATGAATTTTTTCGCCCGGAGCGACTTCGGGTGGAAACGTGGGACGCGCGCTGATCAACGCGCCGAGGCCTTTGCCAAGAGCCGATTTAGCCATTGCTGAGAAGGCTACCGGAGCGAGGGCGGCATGGCAAACAGCAAGCGTCTCCGCCGCCTTTTCGGGAGATGCGTCCGAGTTCAGTCACCTTGCGCCCTTTTCTCCGCGAGGTAGCATCGGGCATGGGAGAAGCACGTGACACCTTCACGCTCGGACATTCACCGGACCCGGATGACGCGTTCATGTTTTACGCCATGGCCCGGAACAAGATCGATCTGCGCGGTTACCAATTCGAGCATCGGCTGGAGGACATTCAGACTCTCAATGAGCGGGCCGTGCGCGGGGAATTGCACATCTCCGCCATTTCCATTCACGCCTATGCCTACGTGTCCGACAAATACGCCCTGCTGCCCTGTGGAGCGAGCATGGGCGATGGTTATGGGCCGATGATCGTGCGTCCAAAGCAATCGGCGCCGCCGGTGGGCGACGAAGAAACCAAAGCGTGGTTGCGCGACCGCGTCATCGCCGTGCCCGGGCGGATGACCAGCGCTTTTCTCGCCCTGCAACTTTATCTCGGCGAGTTCAAGCACATCGTTGTCCCCTTCGATCAAATTTTCGACGCGGTGCAGAACGGCCAGGCCGAGGCGGGCCTCATCATCCATGAGGGGCAACTGACTTACGCCCGGTCGGGCATGGAGTGCCTGGTCGACCTGGGCGAATGGTGGAAACGCCGGACCGGCCTTCCCCTGCCCCTCGGAGGGAACGTCATTCGCAAGGACATTCCGCCGGCGGTGCAGCGCGATCTCATTGCCATCCTGAGGGAAAGCGTCGATTTCGCCCTCGCTCATCGCGCCCCCGCGGTCGAGCATTCCATGCCTTATGCCCGCGACATGGATGCAGAAACGGCCGGCAAGTTCATCGGCATGTACGTGAACGATTTCACGCGCGATTATGGCGAAACGGGCCGGGCCGCCATCCGCAAATTTCTCGGAGATGCCAGCGCGGCGGGCTTTCTTCCGAAATCCGTCGAACTCGAATTCGCCGGTTAGGCTTCGCGAGCGGGAATTACCGAGTAGCTGGCGCGGGCGACGGAGTTGGGCTCGACTTGCCGATCTGGGTCATGACAAAAGATTTCACGCGCTCGCCTTCCCTCTTAAACCCGGACACGAAGTCATGGCTGCCGTATTCAAAGAAAACGATGAAACAGAAGGTGAAGAAGAGAAACAAGGCCACCCAAAACAGGTTACGGAGCAGCGACATAAGCCGGAGGTTAACTTACGCGACCAGCGCGGTCAACGCTGGCGTGACGGAAGAAAGTTGACGTTGAACCGATCTCCGAACCTGCCATCCTTTTCCCGCATGCGTGTGCCGCTGCTCGATCTGTCCGAGCAATATTCCAGCCTGGCTGAACCGATTCGGCAACGTCTCGATGAAGTTCTGGCCAGCCAGAGATTCATCCTCGGGCCGAACGTGGAGAAATTCGAAAAATCCATGGCCCAGTTCACCGGCGCCGCCCACGCCATCGGGGTTTCGTCTGGAACCGATGCCCTGCTGGCCGCGCTCATGGCCCTGGGCATCGGGCCGGGCGACGCGGTCATCACGACGCCCTATAGTTTTTTTGCGACGGCGGGCTGTGTAGCCCGTTTGGGGGCGCGGCCCCTCTTCGTGGACATCGACCCGGCCACCTACAATATCTCCCCGGAAAGGCTGACAGAGTTCCTGCGCAACGAGTGCGAACGCCGGGACGGCCGCGTCGTGCACCGCCGCAGCGGCAGTCTCATCCGCGGCATCGTGCCGGTGCATTTGTTTGGCCTGTGCTGCGAGATGGAGGCGATCGATGGCTGCGCCCGCGAACATGACTTGATCGTTATTGAGGACGCCGCCCAGGCGATCGGGGCGGAGTGCCTGTTTCATGGACAGGTTGCGCAGGCCGGAACCATGGGCGCCTGCGGCTGTTTCAGCTTTTATCCATCGAAGAACCTGGGAGCCGCGGGAGATGCCGGACTCGTTACCTGTCGCGAGGAGGATTTGGCCAGGCGCATTCGGATTTTTCGCGAACACGGGATGGAGCCGCGTTACTACCATCACGTTGTCGGCGGCAATTTCCGGCTCGATGAGATCCAGGCGGCCATTCTCGACGTCAAACTACCTTACCTGAATGGATGGTCGGCAGCGCGCAGGGCCGCGGCAGATTTTTATCGGACGGAATTCAACCGGGCGGGCCTGGCCGGCACGGTCACACTTCCGAGCGAACCCAACCGGGACGGCGTGACCAATCATCACATTTATCACCAATTCGTTATCCGGGTTCCCCGCCGGGACGCGCTGCGCCAGCATCTGGAAAAGAAATCAATCGGGAGCGCTATTTATTATCCGTTGGGCTTGCACGAGCAGGACTGCTTCTCCTACCTGAATCATCGGCGCGGCGACTTCCCGGAGACGGAGAAGGCGGCCGCGGAAACGCTTGCCCTGCCGATTTACCCTGAAATATCGCGGGAGGCGCAGACGTACGTGGTTGAGTCAATCGCCGAGTTTTTCGATTGAGAGCAACCGATTGCGAGCAGGACCGCGCAAAATGGAGGGGCGAGCTCCTACGAGCCCGCGCGGAAAGGCGTCGAAGGAGCTCCGCCCTCCATTACTGAACCCTGGAGGGATACCGTAGCCTGCCCTCCAACACGACCGGAATATCCCAAAGCACTTGCGACGCGTGCGGTGCGAGCCTATATCAACCCTCGCCTCGCGGGTAGGTACCGAAGTGGCCAAACGGGGCGGACTGTAAATCCGCTGGCTTACGCCTTCAGTGGTTCGAATCCACTCCTGCCCAATTCTTTCGCGGCTTAAACTTAAGCTCTGTCGCCATCACTCACCCTCCCGCGCCCTCAACCGGCGCGGGACAAATGCTGAACGTTGGACAGCTTGCAAAAAAAAGCGGTCGCCGAAGCGACCGCTCTTTGCAAAAGAAATTAATGGCCGCGTCGTCCGCCGCCGTCGCGCCGGCCACCACCGCCGCCGCCACCGTAGCCGCCGCCGCCACCACCGTAACCACCCCCACCACCGCCGTAGCCTCCGCGGCCACCACCGCCGCCGCCACCGGGGGGACGAGCCTCGCGCGGGCGGGCTTCATTGACCGTCAGCGGCCGACCTTCCACGGTCTGACCGTTGAACTTCGTAATGGCAGTCTGAGCATCAGCTTCAGAGCCCATGGTGACGAAAGCAAAGCCGCGAGACTTGCCGGTGAATTTGTCTTGCATGAGCGTCACTTCCTGGACCGGGCCGGCCTGTGAGAAAAGCTCCTGCAGTTCGTTTTCCGTCGTGTTGAAGGAAAGATTGCCTACGTATAGTTTAGTACCCATTGAGTTTATTCTAGAAAACGTCGCCAGGTGACTGTTCCCGCTTATCGGATTTCAAAACGCCGCTGAATAAACTCAACTGACAATCCACCAACTACCAAGCTGCCGTTTCCGTTTGCGCAATTAGTAAAGGGCTTCAAATCAGAAATCAACAGGAATCGATGACCCGGCAAATGCTTCCCGTCGCATGACTTTTAGCGCTCTACCCGTAAAAAATAGACGAGTAGCCGTGGTGGCCGCCGGCGTCCTCAGCCCTCTGGGCGCGGGCCTCGGACCGACCCTCGAATCGCTACGTGTTGGCCGCGATTGTGTTACGCCGGTGACCCGGTTTCCGGTCGACCACTGCCGCTGCCAGACAGCAGGCCAGATCGGCGATTCAATCCTGCTCGAAGCCAGCGGAATAGAGGGGCCACGCGGCGCTCGGTGGGACCGGTCCGGCCGCATGGTCGTGGCCGCGCTCCGGGAAGCGCAGCGACAGGATCCCGGCTTTCAGCCGCAGCTCACGGTCTTCGGCACCACTAGCGGCGGCATGACTTTCGGCGAGCAATACTATCGAGCCCTCCGGGCGGAGCAAACGCTCCGACGAGCACCACGGTGGATCGCCAACTACCCGCCGCAGAAGCCGATCATTGACGCGCTCGAGGCTTGCGGAATTTCCGGACCCTGCCAGGTCATTGCCAACGCCTGCGCTTCCGGGACCAATGCGATTGGGCGCGCCGCCGCCTGCATTCGCTCCGGGCGTTACGACCGTGTCTTGACCGGCGGTTACGATGCTCTGTCCGAGCTTGTCTTTGTCGGCTTCGATTCGCTGCAAGCGGCCACACCGGACAAATGCCGTCCCTTTGACCGGGAACGCAATGGCATGGTTCTCGGGGAAGGCGCGGCCGTGCTCGCGCTTGAAGAAATGAACTCGGCCCGGCAGCGCGGCGCTCATCTTCTCGGGGAAATCGCCGGTTACGGCATTTCCACGGATAACCATCATCTGACACAGCCCGATCCCTCCGGCGTGGGGCCCCGCCGCGCCATGGTGGAGGCGCTGGCCAGCGCCGGGATCGGAGCGGACGCGGTCGATTACGTCAACGCCCACGGCACGGCCACCACCTTCAATGACGCCGCCGAAGGCATCGCCCTGGCCGAACTCTTCGGCGACCGCGTTCCGGTGAGCTCGACCAAGGGCATGATGGGACATTCGTTAGGCGCGGCCGGCGCCATTGAAGCGGTCATCTGCCTGCTGGCCATGCAAGAAAATCTGCTTCCGCCGAACATTCATTTCCAGCGGGGCGATGAGGCCGTGGCGCTGACCATCGTGGCTAACGAAGCGCGTTCCGCCGAACTAAACACCACGCTCTCCAACTCGTTTGGTTTCGGCGGCACCAATGCTTCCGTGGTGCTGCGTAAAACTTCTCACGCATGAGCCTGTACCTGGCCGGCATGGGGTGGATCACGCCGCTCGGCTCAGGCGTGGCCGAGGTTTGGGAGCGCCTGCTGCGCGGAGAGGAAGCGCTGGCCGAGGATGTTGTCGATCCTTCCGGCCGTCCGCCTTATCGCGCGTTTCGCGTTCCCGCCGCCGCGCTAAAGGATCTGCCGGTCCATGCACGGCTGCGCCGGGCCAGCGCCATTTCGCGGTTCGCCGCAGCTGCCGGCACGGCGGCCTTGAGGGATGCCAGGGAAAAAGGCGTTGAGATCGATGTTGCGCGAATGGCTCTCGTCTTTGCCATCTCCAACGGCGGCGTGTCTTACACAAGGCGCTTTTACCATGACATCGTCGCGTCCGGCGCCGGTGCGGCTAGTCCCCTGCTTTTTCCAGAGACGGTTTTCAACGCCCCGGCCAGCCACCTGGCCGCGCTCCTCGGCATCACCGGCGCCACCTACACATTGGTGGGCGACGGAGCCGTCGGGCTTTCGGCGCTGAACATGGCGGAAGAGTTGATGACCGATGAGGCGCTTGATTATTGCCTGGTCGTGGGAGCCGAAGAAACGGACTGGTTGCTCAGCGACGCCTACACCAAATGGCGACTGCTTCGGTCCCAGCCGCCTATCGAGCCATTTGCCTGCTCACCTCACGGAACGATTCTCAGTGAAGGCGCGGGTGCTGTGGTGGTTGCTCGCCGGGGTTTTGTTCGCATCACGGCAACCCATCCTGGAGGTTCCTACAAGAACCGAAGGCAACTCGGCGACGTCGCCGAAACCATCTTGCGCGAAATAGGCGCCTCGTCGGCAGACCGGGTTGTGACCAATGCCAACGGGACATTCGTTGACGCGGCCGAAGCGTTCGCCATCTCGCGAGCGGCGCCGAAGGCGCATGTCTACACGGCCGCGCCGGCGCTTGGTGAAGGCGTTGGGGCAAGCGGGCTGTGGCAGACGATCATTGCGGCCCACGGGCTCGTCACTCGTTCGGTTCCGCCGCTGCTCCACGCGCCAGCCGGGGGCTCCTTCCATCCGGCGAACCCAGCGGCCGGTGAGTGGCCTCATCGGCAGACCGTCGTCATGGGTTGCGGTTTAAATCAACAGGTGGCCGCCGTTTCCCTTGCGCTTTCTTAACTCCGCCAGCGGTTTCCGGCGATCGACGGCTCCTCTCCTCCGGTTTTGGCCTTTGCAACCCAGGGCCGGTGCGGTACCTTCGGCTTCCTTGATGCGAAAGCCGGTCTCCCTGCTTATTGGCTTGTTCTTGAGCGCCGGTTTTGCCGGCGGGGCCATCGAAACGCCGAAGAACCAGCCGGTCGAGATCACTTCGACGGGCGACACAAACTATGAGAACGGCCTGGCCACAGCGCGGGACAACGTGGCCATTCACATCGGCGACACCGATATCTACGCGGATTCCGCGAAATATAATTCGCAAACGCACGATATCATCGTGCAAGGCCACGTGCGCATTTACAAGGACACCAGCCTCTACCTGACCGACCACGCCATCTACAACACCGAGACCAAGCAGATTAACACCGACGAAATGCGCACCGATTACCAGCCGTACTTCGTCCATGGAATCAGTGTCACCTCGATCTCGGCTAACGGATATCGCATCGAAAATGGCGATTTCACTGCCGACGACACCCCCGATCCGAGTTTTCATCTGCATGCCCGGACCGTCCGTGTCTACGAGCAGGACTACGTCGTTTTTCAAAACGTCACCTTTTATATCGGCAAGGTGCCCATTCTCTGGTGGCCCTACGTTTACCAGTCGCTCGACGACGCCTTTAGCTTTACCGTGTCGCCGGCATTCCTCAGTACGTGGGGTCCATCTCTTCTGACCAAGGTGACCTTCCCGATCACCGATAAGATCACCGGCGACTTCCATTTGGATTACCGCGGGCGACGCGGTGTGGCCGTTGGTTTCGACGCCGTCATGAAATACGGGAAGGACAACGACAGCTGGGCCAAGCTGAAGACTTATTATCTGCAGGACCAGAATCCCGACATCAATCGGACCAATGTACCGCGCGGATCGATCTCGGACGGGCGGTATCGAGCCAGCGTGCAGGATTACACGAATTTTACCGACAGCATCTACGCGATCGTGAACGTGACGAAGATGAGTGATCAGTATCTCATGCAGGATTTTTACCCGTCAGAATTTCGGGTGGATCCGGTTCCCGACAATGTGGTTTCTGTTGCCAAAACCAATCCCATTTACACGCTGTCGACGATTACTCGTTTTCAGGCGAATGACTTTTTTGAGGCGACCGAGCGCCTGCCCGAAGTCGTCTTCGACATCACACGTCACCCGCTTTTTGGCGGCCCCATTTTCTACGAAGGCGAAACTGGTTTTGCCAACCTCGAACTGAAATTTCCGGATGGCTCCGGTTTTCAGGATTACCGCGCGGTCCGGTTCGATACCTTTCACCAACTCCTCTACCCGAACACTTATTTCGGCTGGCTCTCAATCGTGCCAAGAGTCGGCTTCCGTGAAACCTATTACAGCAGCACGCGCGATCTCGCGGGCATCAATTTCACCCAGACCAATCCGCTGATTCCATCTTTTCTTCTGCCGAATCCGACCGAAGAGATGCCGCTCAACTACGCGGGAGGCACGTGGCGCCCGGTGATCAATGCGGGGGCGGAAGCATCCTTCAAAATATCCCGCGAATGGGAGGACGTGCAGAGCCGCTTCTGGGGACTCGATGGCCTGCGTCACATCATCCAGCCATTCACGAATTTTTCGTGGG
>DASXIK010000314.1:0-4950 GCA_036498025.1 Chthoniobacterales bacterium | reverse complement strand
ATGACCACGTGGAAAATCCGATCTGTAGCGGCGATCTACCGGTCGCGCCGGAGCCGTTCGAAGCGGATGACCGCCGACCACCTGGTCAGGAATTCAACCCACGACACGCTTTGACCGTGTTGGCCATGAGCATGGCAATGGTCATCGGCCCCACCCCGCCCGGCACCGGAGTGATGGCCGCCGCTTTCCCCGCCACGCCCTCAAAGTCAACATCGCCGACCAGCCGGTAACCGCGTTTCTGGCTGGCGTCGTCCACCCGGTTAATGCCCACATCGATGACCACCGCCCCTTCGCGGACATGTTCCGCCCTAACGAAATGCGGCCGGCCGATGGCAGCGATGAGGATGTCGGCGGTGCGGGTGATCTCCGCCAGATTTTTGCTGCGCGAGTGCACCACCGTGACCGTGGCATCTCCGCCTTTTGCTTTTTGCATCAGCAGAAGGGCCACCGGTTTTCCCACGATCATGCTGCGCCCGAGCACGACCACATGAGCGCCGGCGATTTCCACCTTGCTCTCGAGCAGAAGCCGTTGCACCCCCAGCGGAGTGCAGGGAACAAAACCGGTGCCATCGCCCATGGCCAGTTTGGCGACATTCAACGGATGAAATCCGTCGACATCCTTTCGTGGATCCAATGCCCTGACAATGGCCGCTTCGTCAATCTGCGGAGGCGGCGGCGATTGCACGAGGATGCCGTGAACCGCCGGGTCCCGATTGAGTTCGCCCACTTTGCGCAAGAGCTCGTCCTGCGTGGTCGCAGCCGGGAGTTCCAGCTTGACCGAATGCAGCCCAAGCTCGCGGCTCATCTTGTCCTTCGCGCGCACGTAAGCGCCCGAAGCAGGGTCATCGCCCACCAGAACCACCGCCAGCCCAGGAGTGACGCCGGTCGATTTCAATCGCGCGATCTCGCGGCGAAGTTCGCCGTAGACATTTTCGGCAATGGCGCGGCCGTCGATCAGATTTGGCATGAACCGGAAAGTAAACGACTCAGCGCTCTTCAACCAGCGACATCATGGCGTCCTGCAAGCGCAGCCGCTCCCGCTCAAATTCTTCATCATTGGAGGCAGCGGCCACCACATGGGGTGGACCAAAAATCACGCGCACCCGGGAAAAGGGACGCGGCAAGAAAAACCGGTCCCAGCTCTTGAACCGCCAGGCGCTGGAATATTCCAGGTGCAGCGGGAAAATCGGCGCGCCCGACTTCTGCGCGAGATAAATAATGCCGTGTCCCAGTCGATAGGCCGGGCCGCGGGGGCCGTCCGGGGCAATGACCACATCCTGGCCAGCGGCTAGCACATCGGCCATTTGCAGAACCGCCGTGACCCCCTGGCGCGAGCTGGATCCGCGCACGGCATCGTAGCCAACCTTCTTGACCAACTGCGCGATCCAAGCGCCATCCCCGCTGGCGCTGATCAGGGCGACCCCGTGCCGGTTAGGCAGAAAACGTCGCAAAACGATGGGCAGAATCAGCAGGCGATTGTGCCAGACCGCGCCAATGGCCGGCTCGCTCGTGGAACGCTCACGCAAGTCCCCATGATCCTCCACCGAATAGCGCAGCGTGCGCTCCCAACCCCGCAGGAGAGAATACCCGATGGTGACGAGCCATCGCGCGCGCCAGCCTTCTATCTTCAAATTGGTTTCGAGCCCGCCTGCCAGCGGTAGGCACCCGGATTCGGCAGGCCGATTTGATCCAGTACTCGCCAGACAACCGTGTCGGCGACCGCGATCACCGTTTGCGGCCGGCTGTAAAAGGAAGGAATCGCCGGCAGCACGATCGCTCCTGCTTCCAGCAGGGTCACGATATTGCGCGCATGAATCAGGTTCCACGGCGTCTCTCGCGGAACCACGATCAGCTTGCGCCGTTCCTTCAGAAAAACGTCAGCCGCGCGCAACAGCGCGCTATCGCTTGAGCCGGAAGCGATGCGGCCCAGCGTGGCCATGGAACAGGGAATGATCACCATGGCGTCGAAACGGGAGGAGCCACTGACGAAGGGCACATTCAGGTCGTTCTCCGGATGCACCTGAACCCCAGGTGGAACCTTGAAACCATCGACCTCTTCCGCGGCCACCTGTTTGGCGTGAGCGCTCATGATGAGATGCACCTCGTGCGCGGCGGCGTCGATCTGCTCGAGCAAGCGCTGTAGATAAATCGTCCCACTCGCTCCGGTGGCGGCAATAACAAGCTTCATTCGGCTACAGAACTACAGCGGTTCGGTCCAATGGACAATTCGGAGATGCAATGAGCCTGTCCGGTCGGGTGCCGCAACGCGGGTGAAGGCCTGCCGAGCCGTAGCCTTGCGCGGAGGCTGGAGCGGCCGGGCTTTCAAACTCCGTCGAGCCACCTTGTTGCGCTCTTTCCACCATCCGACGGCTTGACAAAGTCTCGCCCCACCAAAAGCACAAGAGAAAAAGCCGTTTCCGGTGCAGACATGACCTCAGGCCACCGCCGCTCATTTCCCGGATTTGAATTTCTCCGCCGGTGGGGCATTAAGAGAGTTGATGATAAAGAAACTCCTGCATACCCGCTATCGCGTGACCGATCTGGAAAAGACCGTCGCTTTTTACCGGGACGTTCTCGGTTTGCAAGAGGTTCGGCGCCACACCTCCGGGCGGGGCTCGCAGCTGGTGTTCTTTAAAGCGCCCGGAAGCGAGGAAGAAATCGAGCTGTGCAAATTCGACGAAAGCGGCCCGGTGGTGGTCGGTCCGGATCTGACCCACCTGGCTTTTGAAGTGGATAACATGGAGCAATTCGCGCGCAACGCCGCGGCCAAGGGTTATCCCCTCTCAGACGGGCCGCACCGCACCGAGCGCGGCGATGCCATCGCCTTCGTGGACGCGCCGGAAGGCTACGAAATAGAACTGATCGAGCGCGCGGCCAAGTAAGCCAGGCTGCCCCCTACATCATGATCACCTTGCGCCCGCCAAACTCTTTACGGTAATTTTGCGTTCATGAAAGTTTCCCGCGCCTGGCAGTTGTTCTTCTGCGCGTTCGCCATGGCGCTGCCGGCGGTCGGGCAAACGCTGGATATCAACGGAGCTGCCGTCCGCCCGTCGGGCGTTCCCGCGCCTTCGCCCAAAGCGGAGCCAGCTAAAGTCAGGCGGGCCGTGGCCGCCCATGAGGACGAGGCCACGCCGAAACCGAAACGGACGCGCGCGCGCACCCAGCGCACCACGGAGCCGCCCACCATCACGGGAGGAGTGCCCAACACCGGTGCCAAGTCCGTCATGATGATCGATGCCAGGACCGGCCAGGTCCTCTACGAAAAAAATGCGGATGAAACCCGCGCGGCCGCCAGCACCCAAAAGCTGCTGACTGCGCTCATTGTCGCCGAAACTGGACTTCTCGACCGGCCGGTCAGGGTTGAAACAATCGACACGCTGGCCGAGCCAGTGAAACTGAATATTAAGCCGGGCGACGTTTACCAGCGCATCGATTTATTGCGGGCGCTGCTGGTAAAAAGCCCGAATGACGTGGCTCGGTGCCTGGCGCGCGATCACTCCGGCAGCATCGAAGCCTTTGCCTCCGTCATGAACGAAAAAGCGCGCTCGCTCGGCGCCACCCATTCCCATTTCGTGAACCCGAACGGTCTGCCTGTCCCTGACCAATACTCGAGTGCGCGCGATCTTTCTATGATCGCCAAGGCCGCCTACGCCAATCCCACCATCCGCTCGATTGTCTGCCTGCCCCAACTGGTTTTTCGTTTTGCCAATGGACGGACCCGCGAACTGGAAAACACCAATAAGGTATTGAGGCAGTTGCCCTACTGCAACGGAATGAAAACAGGATTCACCGAGGCCGCGGGGCATTGCCTGATCTGCAGTGGATCACGCCCCGGCCGCGACGTCATCGTGGTGGTCCTCGGCGACAGCAAGGGCGGCGTTTGGCGCGATGCCTCGGCCCTCCTTAACTGGGGCTTGTTTGTGCAGCAGCCTGGCTGACGGATTCGTTCGCTCATGAGCGATCAATTTGGGGAGCAGCTGGCCGCGCTCCGCGCGCAATCGCTCTACCGCTGCTTGCGCGAAGTCGAGACGGCCCAAAACGCGCAGGTGGACATCGCCGGCCGCCATCTCGTTAACTTTTCGTCCAACGATTATCTCGGCCTGGCCAATGATCCGCGCCTCTGCGCCGCGGCCACTGCCACGATTAACGAATTCGGCGTCGGCGCGGGTGCATCACGCCTCGTCTGCGGAACCCAATCGCCACACGTTCGGCTGGAGCGCGCCCTGGCCAATTGGAAGCAGGCCGAGTCCGCTGTGACTTTCAGCAGCGGTTACGCCGCCGCCGTCGGCACCATTCCCGCCCTGGTCGCGTCCAAGGATGTCGTCGTGCTCGATAAACTTTGCCATGCATCGCTGGTGGATGGCGCCAGGCTGAGCGGCGCTTTGCTGCGCGTCTTTCCGCATAACGATGTCAAAAAAGCCGGGCACCATCTCGAATGGGCGCGGCGCGAGCATCCGGAGTCTCGCGTTCTGCTCATCACGGAATCGGTCTTCTCCATGGATGGCGATCTCGCGCCGCTCGCGGAACTCATCGAATTAAAGCAGCGGTTCAACGCGCTTCTTATGCTGGACGAAGCGCATGCGGTCGGCGTCCTCGGACCCCACGGCCGTGGTCTCGGCGCCGCCGCGGGATTGGAGCAGAAGATCGACGTGCAAATGGGCACGCTGAGCAAGGCCCTCGGCGTCAGTGGCGGCTATGTCTGCGGCACGCGCGATTTGATCGACTGGCTGATCAATCGCGCGCGGTCCTTTATCTTCTCGACCGCGCCACCACCAGCCCTCGCCGGCGCCGCGCTCGCCGCCGTCGAGTTGCTGAACTCACCCGAAGGGGAGGAACGTCGCCAGCTCCTCGCGCGCAAGATTGATCTCCTGTCCGAACAACTCCCCGATCCGCCGGGCGGCACGCGAGGCGTCAAATCGGGCAGCGCGATTTTTCCCTGGATCGTTGGCC
>DASXIK010000313.1:0-5602 GCA_036498025.1 Chthoniobacterales bacterium | reverse complement strand
TCGGAGACAACAAGTTTAGCGCGCTGAACTCCGCGGTCTTCAGCGGCGGCTCCTTCATTTACGTGCCGCCCGGGGTCAAGGTGAAGCATCCGCTGCAGGCCTACTTCCGCATCAATGCCGAAAATTTCGGCCAGTTCGAACGAACCCTCATCATCGTGGATGAAGGAGCGGAAGTGACCTACATGGAGGGCTGCACGGCGCCGAAATTTAATACCGCCACGCTGCATAGCGCGGTGGTCGAGCTGGTCGCGATGAAGGGGGCCAAGATCCAGTACATCACCGTGCAGAACTGGTCGGCTAACGTTTTCAACCTCGTGACCAAGCGCGGGCTGGCCCACGAGGAAGCCGAGATCAAGTGGATCGACTGCAATATCGGATCGCGCCTGACCATGAAATACCCGGGCGTGATCATGAAAGGCCGGAAGGCGCGCGGCGAAGTTCTCTCCATCGCCCTGGCCAATGACGGCCAGCATCAGGATACCGGTGCCAAAATGATCCACGCCGCCGACGAGACCACGAGCAACATTATTTCCAAGTCGATCTCCATTGGAACCGGCCGGGCCAGCTATCGCGGCCTGGTCCAGGTTCCGAAGCATCTGAAGAACTGCAAGAACAACACCGAGTGTGACGCGCTCCTGATTAATTCCAGCAGCCGGACCGACACTTATCCCGCCATCACCGTCCGGGGCACGGGCAACTCGGTGCAACACGAAGCCAGCGTCAGCCAGGTGAGCGCGGAGCAGATCTTCTACATGCAGCAGCGGGGGTTGAGCGAGGCCCAGGCCATGAGCCTGAGCGTGAACGGTTTCGTCAACGATCTTGTCCGCCAATTCCCCATGGAATACAGCGTCGAACTCAAACGCCTGATCGAGCTGGAGATGGAAGGCTCAGTCGGATAATTTTTGCCCTAACGAAACTAGCGGCGGCGGTCGAGTGACCGCCGTTTGCGTCTACACCTGACCATGCCCAATCAACTGGAAGTCCTCGAGGCGGGAACGGATGCCGGAGACCCCGGCTCTCCGGTTCTCTCCGGCCCGGCCGCGCTGTCGAATTTTCCGGCGTGGTTTCGCGAGCAGCAGCACAAGGCCTGGCAACAATTTGCCGGGATGCCCATGCCTTTGCGCAAGGATCAACCCTGGCGATTTTCCAGCGTCGATCGGCTCGATCTCTCTTCCTACCGGCGGCCCGCTCCCCTGAGCGAAACGCAACGCGCGCAAGCTTTGCAGCGTTCCCGCGGCCTGGATCGCGTTTCCGCCCGCCTCGTTTTTGCCGACGACCAGTTGCTGGAGCGCGATGCTTTACCGGACAAGCTGCGCGAGCGGGGCGTGATTTTCCAGCCGCTCGAGCGGGCCATGGTTGAGCACGCCGAGCTCTTCCGCAAATATTTCATGGCCCAGCCGGCCAGGCTCGGTTCGGCCAAGTTTGCCGCGCTCCATGAGGCCATGGTTACATCCGGCACCTTTCTTTTCGTGCCGCGTGGCGTGGAGATTCCTGAGCCAATCGAAATCTTTCACTGGTTAGGCGGAGAACACGCGGCCGTCTTTCCACATTTGTTGCTGGTGACGGACGAACTGGCCAAGGTGACGGTGATCGAGCATTTCGGCTCGCTCAATCCGGCAGCGCCTGGTTTCGCCTGCGGAGTGAACGATCTCAATGCCGGCCCCGGCGCCAAAGTCACCTACGTGTGCGCGCAGAACTGGGGGCAAAATGTGCGCGCCCTGCAGATGAACACGACCCTGGTGGATCATGGCGCCTCCGCCTTGAGTTTGAACGTGCATCTTGGCGCCAATTACTCGCGGTTTGAAAGTCTCAGTCGGCTCACCGGCGAAGGCGCGCGCAGCGATTTGCTGGCCGTCTCCATCGCGGATGGGGAACAGGAATTCGACGCCCGCACTCTGCAGGACCACATTTCTCCGCAGACGACCAGCGATCTGCTCTATAAGAATGCGCTGGACGGCCGGGCCCGCAGCATCTTTGGCGGCCTCATTCGCGTGGAGCCGCACGCCCATTTTACCGACGCCTATCAAAAAGTGCGCAACCTTCTCCTGAGCGACGAAGCCGAGGCGGATTCCATGCCCGGCCTCGAAATTCTGGCCGACAATGTGAAGTGCACCCACGGCGCCACCACCGGCCAGATCGACAAGGATGAAATGTTTTACCTGCGCAGCCGCGGAATTCCGCCGGCCGTCGCGCGCCGGCTGGTGGTCAGCGGATTCCTGAATGAAGTCATCCTAAGGCTCAAGCATCCCGCGATCGCGGAGCATCTGCACGAGTTGATCGACGCGAAGTTCGCCCACAAGTAGGGCTGCCAGCATAACGCCTTTTGGTAGGGCGAGACTCCGTCGAGCCGGGCTTTCGCCCACTCAACCCGTGGAATAGGCATCAGCTCGACAGAGTCTCGCCCGACCAGCCGCGTCGAAATTTCTTTTGCGCGGTCGAACTACGCTGGGCTAAGCTAGTATTACATCGCAACACGCGATGCCATCCATGGATGTAAGCGGAAATATCGGGGGCATCATGGCCCAAAAGAGCGGCGAAATTTTCTCCGTGCCGCCCGATCATACCGTTTTTGAAGCCATCCAGATACTCGACCAGAAAAACGTCGGCGCCCTCCTGGTGATGGAAGGAGACAAACTGGTGGGGATGTTTTCCGAACGCGACTACACGCGCAAGGTGGTGCTCAAGGGGAAGCGCTCGCGCGAAACCAAGGTTTCCGAAATCATGTCCACCGATGTGAAGCGCACGCACTTGCAGGAAGGTGTGGAATCCTGTTTGCGTTTGATGACCGATAAACGCATTCGCCACTTGCCGGTCATGGCAGGCGATAAAGTGATCGGCATTATTTCCATTGGCGACCTGGTGAAATGGGTGATCGCCAGCCAGAGCGCGGCCATCGCGCACCTCGAGAACTACATCAGCGGCGGTTACAGCTGCTGATCTTGTAGATTTTGCAGGCCCTACAACTTCCAGACCGTTTTCCCACCCACGATCGTCCGGACGGCACGCCCCTTCAGTTGCCGACCATCAAAGGGCGTGTTGCGGGAAGCTGATTGAAATTCGGCAGCCCTCACCGTCCATTCCTTATCCGGATCAATCAGCGTAATATCCGCCGCCTTTCCGACCGACAACGTCCCTGCTTCCAGTTTGAGCAATCTGGCGGGCTCCACGGTGTACATTTCGATGAGACGCGGGATCCCGATTTTCCGGTGCTTGTGCACCAGCAGGTCGATAAACAGCCCCAACTCGGTTTCCAGTCCGACGATTCCGAAGGGTGCAGCGTCGAATTCCACTTCCTTCTCGAAGCCGGCATGGGGCGCGTGATCCGAGGCCAGGATGGAGACCGTGCCGTCGGCGACCCCCTCGAGCAGCGCCTCGACATCCGCCGGTGAGCGCAAGGGTGGATTCATCTTGCAGTTGGTGTCGAAGTTTTGAATCGCTTCGTCGGTCAATGCCAGGTGATGCGGACAGACTTCGCCACTGATCTTGACCCCACGGCCCCGCGCTTCGCGCAACAAGCGCACGCTGCCGGCTGCGCTGATGTGCTGGCAATGGATATGATGGTCACAAAGTTCGGACAGAAGAATATTGCGCATCACGATGGCCTCCTCGCCCGCCGCCGGCCAGCCACGCAAACCCAGCAGCGTGCTCCAGAAACCTTCGTGGACCACGCCGTTGCCCACCAAGTTGTAATCCTGACAGTGATCGAGGATCGGCAAGTCAAACATGCGCGCGTATTCCACCGCCCGGCGCATGAGCTCATGATTTTGCACGCAATGTCCGTCATCGGTAAGGGCCACCACGCCGGCCTGGGCCAGCGATCCAATCGGCGCCAGTTCCTGTCCCTCCAGATTCTTGGAAATCGCGCCCGTGACCAGGACGTTGACACAGGAAGTTGCGGCCGCCCGATCGTTAATCCAGGCGATCGTGCTGGGATCGTCCGCCGCGGGCGCAGTGTTGGGCATGCACACCACCGTGGTGAATCCTCCGGCCGCGGCGGCGCGCGCGCCGGACGCGATCGTCTCCTTGTAGGCAAACCCGGGCTCGCGCAGGTGGACATGCATGTCGATTAACCCGGGCGCGACGATCAGGCCGCTGGCGTCAATCTCATCGAGTGCGGATTGTAGATCGCGGATCGCGGCTTTGTCGGCAATTCGCCCGTCCACCAAAAAAAGGTCTCCCACTTCATCCCGCTTGTTCGCCGAATCGATAATCCGGCCACCCTTGATAATCGTCGCGTTCATCTTCCGATTGGGGAGCGCAAGCGCCATCGCGTGCCGGCGATGACGCCCCCGTCATCGCGAACTTTTTCTTCGCAATCACCTGCCAAAGATTGTTTCGGCGAGGGCGCCGAAACCAGCACGCGAGGGCGCGTGCGCTCCCCGAAGAAAAGCCGCCGCTTCACGCCGCGATCCCTCCGCATAAGTAAAGCACCGCCATGCGCACAGCCAGGCCGTTGGTCACCTGATTGAGAATGACGCTTTGCCGCCCATCGGCCACCTGGCTGTCTATCTCCACGCCGCGGTTGATCGGGCCCGGGTGCATGATCAGGCAATCTTCCTTGAGGAGCGCGGCGCGCGCTTTCGTTAGGCCAAAGAGGCGGCTGTACTCGCCGATACTGGGAAAGTATTCCTTGCGCTGCCGCTCATGCTGAATTCTCAGGAGATTGACCACATCAGCTTCCGGCAGGACTTCGTCAATCTTGTGGGAAACGGCGACGCCGAGCTTTTCAAATTCCCGCGGAACCAGCGTGCTCGGTCCCACCAGGGTCACGCGCGCGCCGAGCTTGATGAGCCCAAAGATATTCGAGCGCGCCACCCGGCTGAAGAGGATGTCGCCAATGATGACCACGTGCAGGCCGGCGATCTTCTGGCGGCGCTCGCGGATGGTGTAAAGATCGAGCAACGCCTGGGTGGGATGCTCGTGCGCCCCGTCCCCCGCGTTGATCACGCTGGTTTTCAGTCTTTCCGCGAGAAACTGGGCCGAGCCGGCCGCGCTGTGACGCAGCACCAGGATATCGGCGTGCAACGCTTCCAGGTTACGAGCCGTGTCCTTGAGGGTTTCGCCCTTGGTCAGGCTGGACGTGGCTGCCGAAATGTTAATCACGTCGGCACTGAGCCGATAGGCCGCCAGCTCGAAGGAAGTCCGTGTGCGCGTGCTCGGTTCGACAAAGAGATTGATCAGGGTTTTCCCGCGCAGGGCCGGCACCTTCTTGATTTCGCGTGTGCCCACCTGCTTGAACGCGTCAGCCGTTTCCAGAATGAAATGAATCTCTTCCGCGCTAAGTTCTCGCAGTCCCAACAGGTCCTTGCGTGTCCAGCTAACGCTCACTGCTTGATCAGCCACACGCCCTCCTCTTCTCCGGCGCCGCCGAGACGCACCCGCACCTTGTCCGCCTCCGCGGTGGGCAAATTCTTGCCTACGTAATCGGGCCGAATAGGCAGTTCGCGATGGCCCCGGTCGATTAACACGGCCAGCTGAATACGCGCCGGCCGGCCAAACGAGCCGATCGCGTCCATGGCCGCGCGCACCGTCCGTCCGGTATAAAGCACATCGTCGACGATGATGACGGTGCGACCCTCCAGGGGCAGTGGCAGTTCCGACG
>DASXIK010000312.1:0-13958 GCA_036498025.1 Chthoniobacterales bacterium | reverse complement strand
CTAGCCGCGGTGATTACCTGCAAGATCATTCCCTGGGATGAGCGTTTAACCACTGTGGCCGCTCATCGCGCGCTGCAGGATGCGGGCAAGAAAGTCCACGAAACCCGCGGCTACGTGGACCAGGTGGCGGCGCAAATGATTCTGCAGGGATATCTCGACCGGCAGCAGATGTGCAACAGTCCCGATGATCCGCCGGAGTAACCGTCGATGGCGCAGCGGATCAAGCTGATAGTCGCCTACGACGGGGCGCCTTTCGCAGGCTGGCAAAGCCAACTCCACGGAAAAACCGTCCAGGATCAGCTGGAAAACGCAGCCCGGCGGATCACCGGAGAGCGGATTCGGGTGCACGGGGCCGGCCGAACCGACACCGGGGTCCATGCGCTTGGCCAATGCGCCCACCTGGATCTGCCAAAGCCAAAATTTACGCCCGATCAGCTGCGCGCGGCGCTCAATGCCGTGCTCCCGCCCACCATCCGGGTTCTGCGCTGCCAGCGCGTAGCCTCCACGTTTCACGCCCGATTTTCCGCCACCGGCAAGGTCTATCGTTATCGCATCTGGCATGGGCCGGTTTTACCCCCGCTGGAATTCGGCCGGGCCTGGCACGTTCCGAATTCATTGGACTCTGATGCCCTGCGCAACGCCCTGTCGCGCTTCCGGGGCCGCCACGACTTTGCCGGCTTTGCGGCAAACCGCGGACAACCCCCGGGAGACACGGTGCGCACGATCAGCGCCGTCCGTCTCACCCGGCGAGGCCCCTGCCTAACGATGGAATTCGCAGGCGACGGCTTCCTCTACAAAATGGTCCGCATGATGGTTGGCGCCACGGTCCTTTGCGGGCAGGGAAAACTGAGCACGGCGGAGCTGGCGCAGCGGTTCCATGGCGGTCTGCCGGGGGGGCCTCGCCTGGTGGCCCCGGCCGCCGGATTATTTCTTATCCGGGTCCGGTACTAAGTTTGCTTTTAGGTCATCGGCAAGACCAAACGGACCAACGGAAATTCGATTGGCAGAAGACCTGCTTTCTAGTACTTATAATGCGCCAATCCAAAGAACCCGCCGCTGCCCCCGCGCCTGGCGTGGATTCAACCGGAGTTTTCCGGCGCGCCTTTGCCTGGCTCTTTAGCCAGCAGCATTTTCACGTCAAACTCCTCTCCGGCACCGCCGCCGGCGTTCTCGTTATTATTCTACTGGCCGGGATTTTTCTTTACGTCACCGTGCGCAACCATCAGCGAGAAGGCCTGCGCACCCACATCATCGATGTCATTCGCTTGAGCAGTGTCGCCGAGAATGATGTCGCCCTGATTGAAACAGAACATCGCGCTTTTCTCCTCACCGGCGACCAGGCCCACGTCGCCGCGTTTGAACACCAACGCGAGCTCATTCGCGGCCGTCTCGACAGCTTGGCCGTGCTGATCTTCAATGAACCCAACCAGCGCAAGCGGGTCATCAAAGTTCAGGAAGTCGTGCGAAATTGGATTGATACTGTGGCCGCGCCCCAGATGCAGGCGCGCGCCGCCGGCAAGGCGCCGGTGGCCGGGGCCGCGCCTGGCGCCACTCCCCTGCAGCTGGGCAATTCTCTGCTCGACCAGGCGCGCGAAATTCTGCAATCGCTGCAGGATGAGGAACAGATCACCTTGAACCAGCGGATGGCCGACCAGGAATGGGCCAGCCAATCGACGCAAATTCTGGATTTTCTACCGAAGCTGGAACGCTCCGTCCTCGAGATGGAGAAGGAAAAACGCGGCTACCTTTTGACTAACGAACCGGGCTTCGCCGAGGCCTACAAGCGCGCCATCACCGATTTTTATACCTACGACGGCTATCTTTCGATTTTGGTGGCGGATAATCCCAGCCAGGCGGAGTTGCTCGCCGAGATCCGCTCCAACGTGGAGACGTGGATTAACAACTCTGCCGTAGCCGGGATTGCGGCCAAACACGGTAGCGCCACGGACGGGGCCAAGGCGGTCACCGCTGCCAAGGGCGACGAGCAGATGACCAATATCCGGGAGATGCTCGACACCTTCGAAAAGAGCGAGATGGAGGTCTACCAAATCCGCAATAGCGCAGCCAAGCGCGATCGCATTATTAAAACTTCAGTGCTCGCTGCCCTGGCCGTCCTGGCCGTGGCCCTGTTGGTGGTTTCAAATAGTTACAGCTTGGTGCTCGTGCGGCGGCAGTTATCCACCCTCGACGGAGCGGAGGCGCGCATTCGCTCGATCATTGAAAACATTCTCGACGGCATGATGACGCTCGACGAGACCGGCGTCATTTGTTCGCTCAACTCCGCGGCCGAGAAGATGTTCGGCTACCAAAGTAAAGAGTTGCTCGGACATCGAGTCACCAAGCTCATACCCAAATCCTTTTCGAGCGAACCGGACGCTCCGCCCATGCCATGGGGTTGGGAACAGATGGCCAAATTGACCGGCTCCACCACCCTGGCCGAAGGACGTTCCAGCAAACTGGCTAACTTCCCCGTCGAAATCTCACTGAGCCAGATGGAAGTGGATCAAAAGAAACTTTACGTGGCCATGGTGCGCGATGTCACCGAACGCCGGCGCTTCGAACAGGAAATCGCCGCGGAAAAGGAAAGCCTGGCTGTTACTCTCCGGTCCATCGGCGACGGGGTGATCACCACCAATGTCGAGGGCAAGATCATCATGCTCAACGCCGAGGCCGAACGCCTGACCGGCTATACCAGCAAGGACGCCATCGGCCGGTCTTTGAAGTCTGTCTTCAATGTAGCCATCGATCTCGCGGCTCAGGCTCGAGCCCAGCGCACCGGGTATCGCAACGAGGCCCACTCCATCCTGATGAGCTTGCCGGAAAACGCCACTCTCACTTCAAAGAGCGGCGGCGAATATGTCATCGAACAGATGGCCTCCCCTATTCGCGACAACAAGAACGAAGTCGCAGGCGTGGTCCTCGTCTTCCGGGATATCACCGAGCGTCAGCGCAACGATGCGGAGCGGCGCAAAGCCGAGACCCTCGAGCAGCTCGGCCTCCTCGCCGGCGGCATCGCGCACGATTTCAACAACCTGTTGACCGCCATCATCGGCAACATCTCCCTCGCCTCTCTCCTCCTCCCGGCCGATAACGAATTGACCACACGGCTGGCCGATGCCAAGAACGCCTCTTTGCGCGCGCGCGACCTCGCCCAGCAACTCCTCACTTTTGCTCGTGGCGGCGCCCCCATCAAGAAGACTTCGTCCATCGGCAAATTGATTCAGGACACCGTCAGCTTCTCTCTGCGCGGCAGCCATAGCCGGAGCGAATTCACCTTTGGCCCAGACCTCTGGCCCGCCGAGATTGACCCCGGGCAAATCAGCCAGGTCATCGCCAATCTGGTGGTCAATGCCGATCAGGCCATGCCTAACGGCGGCACTCTGCGCGTCGCCTGCGATAACTACGACTACAGCCCGTCCACCTGCGAGCCCATCCCCGATCTCGCGCCTGGCGAATACGTTCGCATCGCCATCCGCGACGAAGGCACCGGCATCTCCGAAGATTATCTCAAGCGCATCTTCGATCCCTATTTTACAACCAAGGCGAAAGGCACCGGTCTCGGCCTGGCCACGACTTACTCCATCATCAAGAACCATAATGGACTCATCACGGTTTCCTCGGTTTTGCATCAGGGTACCACTTTCATCGTTTATCTGCCCGCGGCCGCTCACCAGCAGGCACAGGCTGCGGTCGAGCAGTCCGGGCCTATCACCACCGAAACGATGAAAGGAACGGGAAGTGTCCTCGTGGTGGACGATGAGGAAGCCATCCGCGCGCTCGTCGATTTTACCCTCGGTCACCTTGGTTACACGGTGTCGCAGGCAGAGACTGCCCTGGAAGGTGTCAACCTTTACCGGGAGAAACTCGAAGCCGGCCAACGTTTCGATCTCGTGATCCTCGACCTGACGCTGCCCGGGGGCATGGGCGGCAAGGAAGCTCTCAAGAAGCTCATCGAGATTGACCCGACCGTGAACGCCATCGTCTCCAGTGGTTACGCCACCGACGCGACCATGAGCCGCTACGAGGATTACGGTTTCCGTGGCGTCATTGCCAAGCCTTACGAGGCGGCGGAACTCGGCCGCGTCGTGCACGACATGATCAGCGCGGGCCGCGTGAATGTCACCGAGGATTTTGATGGTGGCCGCCTGGCCACACGCGTCGCCTAACCGGCTCAATCGGCCTGAACCGGTAGCGTTTTTACGAAACGGAATCCGTTTTTTTCGTAACCGAGCCGCTCATAAAAAAGATGCGCCTCTTTGCGTGTCAGCCGCGTGTCCACCGAAAGCCGCATCATGTTTCGCGCGGCCAAATCGTCTTCGGCAGCCTGGATGAGCGCCCTTCCCACGCCACGCCCTCGCGCCTGCGCCTCCACCACCAGGGCCAGAATTCGGGCCGAAGGATCATTGTGCTCATAGGTGAAGTGGCAAAAGGTGCCAATCATTCCGCAGACCCGGCCGTCCACCACCGCTACCAATGTCCGGTAGCGGGAGTCCAGCAGAATCGACTGCAAGCGCATCTCCATCTCGGCGACCCTTGTTTCGTAGCCTAACTGGCTCATGAGCAGGGCCAGGATGGCGGCGTCGGAGAATTCGGCCGCGCGAATGAGCACGCCGGCCCTGCCGGAATCAGTCATCCACTTCCTCACTCTTCAGCCGGGGCAGCAAATGCTCCAGGACCTTGCCGATTGATTCCTCGACTGATTGCCGGTCGGTGTGCACCACGATTTCCGGATCTTCCGGCGGTTCATAAGGCGCGTCGATTCCGGTGAACTGTCGAATCTGCCCGGCCCGCGCTTTTTTGTAGAGCTGCTTGGGATCGCGCGCTTCGCACACTTCCAACGGCGCATCGACGAACACTTCGATGAATTCCGCGTGGCCTTCCAGAGCAATTTCGCGCGCGCGCCGGCGATCCATTCGGTAGGGCGAAATGAAAGCCGTCACCACGACCACGCCGGAATCAGCCATCAGCCTGGCCACTTCACTGACGCGGCGGATGTTTTCGAAGCGGTCCTCCGGGGTGAACCCCAGGTTGGAATTCAGCCCATGACGCACATTGTCGCCATCAAGCACATAGGTGTGAATGCCCCGGCGGAAAAGATCCCGTTCCAGAGCTTGCGCGATGGTTGATTTGCCCGCGCCGGACAAACCGGTGAACCAGATGACCGCGCCCCGATGTCCCATCTGCGCGGCGCGCTCCCGCCGGGTGATCTTTCCTTCCGTCCAAAAAATATTTTTGCTCTTAGCCACCGTGCGGTCGGTGTAGGTGCCGCCGAAAATGATGCCCCCGCCGCAGATTTGCCCTTCGTTCGCAATGATAAAGCGCCCGAGACTCGGGATGCGATCATGGTTATCGAGCACCAGGGGCGCGCGCGTTTGCACGATCAGCTTGCCCACTTCGTTCCGCTCCAGCCGATCGCGTTTCGCGGTATTGCGATCCAGCGTCGACGAGTCCATCACCTCGTCGATGGAAACGATCTGGCACTTCACTTCCTGGGTAGCCAGACGCAGGTCGTACGGCCGTCCCACCCGCATCGGTTCCTTGGCAATCCAAAAAAGATCCGCGTGAAAACGATTCGTCTCAATGGGCGTGTCTGTCTGGTGGGAGGCGACATAACCGCGCTCGACAAAGATCTGCTCGGTCAACGTCAGGCCGATGGAATCGCCGCTGGAGGCGGCCCCATTCCCGGGCGCGTTCCAACGCTCGATCGATTGCACCGTGGTGGTTTTATTGGCCGGCGAGAAAACGAGCTCGTCCCCCACCCTGAGCGTGCCTGTCTCCACGCGACCGGCCACGATGCGGCGCTCATCGAATCGATAGATGTCCTGCACGCAGAAGCGGAGGGGCAATTCCGCCTCCGATGGGCTGGGCTCGGTCTGGTCAAGGGCTTCGAGCACGGTCGGCCCTTTGTACCAGGGCATTTTCTCGCCGCATTTGGCGATGTTTTCACCCGCCTTGGCCGACGCCGGAATCACGCAGCGCGGTTCCACCTGAAGTTCAGCCAGGAATTTGCGGTACTCCGCCTCGATCTCGCGGAAACGCGCTTCGCCGTAATCCGCCAAATCCATCTTGTTCACCACGACGATGAGTTGCTTGATGCCGAGCAGACCCAGCAGGTAAGCGTGCCGGCGGCTTTGCTCGCGCACGCCTTCGCTCGCGGCAATGACCAGGATGGCCGCGTCCGCGCTGGACGCACCGGTAATCATGTTCTTGAGAAATTCCTTGTGCCCGGGCGCATCGATAATCACATAGCGCCGCCGGTTTGTCCGGAACGGAATCTGCGTCGTGTCGATGGTGACGTTCTGCTCCTGTTCTTCGAGCAAGGCATCGAGCAGGAAGGCAAACTCGAATTCCATGCCCTCGGCCGCGCAGGCTTTCTCAATCTCCTCGATCTTGCCCTCGGCCAGCGACCCGGTGTCATGCAAAATCCGCCCAATCAAAGTGGATTTGCCATGGTCCACATGGCCGACGAAAACGACCTTCAATTTCGGAGTGTCGATTGCGGAGTGCGGATTGGAAACCTTGCTTTCCATGTCAGGTGCGGCTTCTTCCGCGTGCTGTTTTTATCGACGCCACCGTGATTGAAAGCAGCTCATCTGCTTCGCGCAGCACTTCTGTGAGACGCGCCGGTTTGAACAATCCCAGCTCGGCGACGACCAGCCAATACGAGGTCTCGTCGCATTCCTCTCCCACAATTCCCAGTTTCGCCACGAAATCAGCATTCGATCGAGCTCGTGCGGTGGCGCGATAATTTGCACCGACCGAAGTTCCCGCCCTGAGCAATTGTCGCCCGACAATCTTGCCTTCCTCGTTCCTTGGAAGAGCCCGTACCGTTTTCACGATTCGAATGCCGAAATCAAAAGTGCGCTTTCTGAGTTGTGCCGTTTTTGGCATGCCTCAGTCAGACGTATTCCAACCGCCGGTGCGACAAAAATGTGCTGGCAAAAATCCGCAATCCGCAGTCCCCAATCACATGAATCCCTTGGCTCTTAGTTTTTGCATGGCGTTGCGCTCGTGGTGGTCCTGGGCGCGGCCGGCGCGCTCGCTCGTCCGCGTCGTTTCCAGTTCGGCGATGATTTCATCGATGTTCGAGGCGTTGCTCACGATGGGGAGCGTGATCGGGCTGCAGCCGAGCGAGCGGAAACGTTTGCCCTCGCGCGCGAAATACATCTGCGGAATGGGAATGTTTTCTCTCTGGATGTAGCGCCAGATGTCGACCTCCGTCCAATCCAGCAGCGGCTGCACCCGCACATGCTCCCCCTTGGCCGCGCCGGTGGCGAACTGGCCCCAAAACTCGGGCGGCTGATCTTTGTAATCCCACTCGAACTGCGCGTTGCGCGGTGAAAAATAGCGCTCCTTCGCGCGCGTCGGGTCCTCATCGCGCCGAATCCCGGTGATGAGCGCGTCCCACTTGTGCTCGGACAGAGCCTGCTGCAACGCCACCGTCTTCAATTCGTGCGTCACCGTCACCGGGTCGTGCGTCTCGTAGCCAATCCCGCGCGCGCGCGCCTCGCGATTGATCTTCACGATCAGATTCAGTTTGTAGTGCTGCGCGGCCCAGTCGCGAAACTCCAGCATCTCCGGAAACTCGTAGGTGGTGTCGATGTGCAGCACCGGAAATGGCACCTTGCCGAAAAACGATTTCAAGGCCAGCCAGATGAGCACGTTGGAGTCCTTCCCCATCGACCAGGGCATGGCGATGTTCTTGAAGGAATGATAGGCCTCCCGAAAAATAAACATGCTCTGGTTCTCCAGGGCGTCGAGGTGTGTGCGCTTGTTCGTCATCGAGAAAGAGTGGCTTATCTTCTACTTGCGGCGGGTTGGTGCAACCTTAGTGTTGTTTCATGCCCGAGATTCAGCCCGCGGCCTATGATTCCAAGATCGAGGGGAACATCATCTTTACCCGGCTCGACGCCGCACTCAATTGGGTTCGTAAAAATTCACTCTGGCCCATGCCCATGGGGCTGGCCTGCTGCGCCATTGAATTGATGGCCACGGCTGCTTCCCGTTTCGATATTTCACGTTTCGGCGCCGAAGTCATGCGCTTTTCGCCGCGCCAATGCGATGTCATGATCGTCGCCGGCACCGTGACTTACAAGATGGCCCTGGCGGTGAAACGAATTTACGAGCAGATACCGGAGCCGAAGTGGGTCATCGCCATGGGGGCCTGCGCTTCCACCGGCGGAATGTACCGTTCCTACGCCGTGCTCCAGGGAATCGATCAGCTCATCCCGGTGGATGTTTACGTTTCCGGCTGCCCTCCCCGCCCCGAGGCTTTGCTCGAGGGCTTGATGAAACTGCAGGAGAAAATCTCCGGCGAACGCTCGCTCACCGGGCAGAAGCCGGAGCTCGTCAAGAAACTCGACGAGGCCATGGCATGACCGGCCCGGAGTTGCTGCAAGCGCTGAGCCAATTGTTTGGCCCAAAACTCCTCGAGAAAACGGAGTTTCGTGGCGAAACCAGCTACACCATCGCGGCCGCCGATCTCCGCGAGGTCGCCCAGTTCTGCCGTGACGACGTCTCTTTGGATTACCTGCTGGACATCACCAGCATTGATCACTTCGGCGAAGAGCCGCGTTTTGAAATAGTTTACGAGCTCTACTCCATGACCCTGGCCGTTCATCTGCGTTTAAAACTGCGCGTGTCCGAAGATCCGGGCGCAGTCGATACCGTCTCCGACATCTGGCCGACGGCCAATTGGCACGAGCGCGAAATTTTCGACATGATGGGAATCCGTTTCAACGGTCACCCCGATCTGCGCCGCATCCTCATGTGGGATGGCTATCCCTACTTTCCCCTGCGCAAGGATTTTCCGCTGGAAGGTCTGCCCAGCGAGATGCCGGACGTCGCCTTTACGGAAGCCGCTCCCATGGAAGGCGGCCCTTTCGTCACCCTTCCCTCCACCGCCACCACCAAAGACCGCGAGCCGCGCGCCCGGGGCCCCGAGCTCTAAGTGTAAGGGTAATGGTAGGGACGGCGCGCTGCGCCGTCCACTCCGCGGAATAACCACTCGCTCCACTTTCTGTGGAGGCAGCCGCTGCGAGGGGCGCGTCCTGAAACACGAGCACAAAACAGCACCGCGCACTTCTGACTTAGACGTTGGGCGTTGAGCGTTGGACGTTGAGCGTTTGCTTCAAACTTCCCCAGGAAACCTAACCAACCTCTCGAGACTCCACACCTACCTTAGATCTTGGCCAGCGCCGCGCCTAACAAGCGTCCAAAAGCCGCAGCCGCCGCTTTGCCCGTCTGCAGCACTTCCTCATGGCTCAGCGGCTCCGGCGAAATTCCGGCCGCGAAATTCGTCAGGCAGGAAAAGCCCGCCACCTCCAGGGCCAGCGCCCGCGCCTGGATCGTTTCCAAAACGGTGGACATGCCCACGGCGTGGGCGCCGAGCGTTTGCAACATGCGCACTTCCGCCGGCGTCTCATATTGCGGGCCGAGCAGTCCGGCGTAGACCCCCTGGTGCAGCGTCATTCCGACGTCGTTAGCCGCCGCCGTAAAACAATCGCGCAGGCGCGGCGAATAGGCCGTGGTCATATCGATAAACTGCGGCGCTCCCAGGAGCGGCGTCGTGCCCGTAAGATTAAGGTGATCGGTGATCATCATCCAGCTGCCCGGCGCAAAATCCGCGTGGGCCGAGCCGGCCGCGTTCGTCAGCACCAGGTGACGCACTCCGGCCTGAGCCAGGACGCGCACAATCGCCGTCACATCCCGGCCGGAAAATCCCTCGTACAAATGCACCCGGCCATGCGCGAAAATGATTCTGATCACGCCGATTTCCGCGAGAACAAAACGTCCCGCGTGGCCAGGCACAGACGGTTGCGGAATTTCCGTCCACTCCGAGTAAGCGATCTCCTCCGTGCCGGGCATCTCCGGCACGATGGAACCCAACCCGGAGCCAAGCACGATGGCGGTGTGCGCCTTCCAGGCGCGCAAACGCTGGGGGGCGTTGCTCACGCGGCCGACACCGGAGGCGCCGAGGCCGGTTTCTTTGTCGCCACCATGATATCCGGGCGCACCGCTTCATCGCGTGGGGTCTGGAATTTCGACTCCGGCTTGGGGTAAGCGATGCGGCTATGCATCATGGTCATGAGGGTGAAACGGAAGCGTTCGGCAATGATCCGCACATCGCCCAGAGTCAGATCGCACTCATCCAGCTGGCCATCGGCGATTCGTTCTTCGATGAGTTCGTTAACCAGTTGCTCGATTCTTTGTGGAGTCGGCTTGGAGAGGCTGCGAGAGGCGCTTTCCACCATGTCAGCCAGGGAAACGATGGCGCTCTCCTTCGTCTGGGGCTTGGGCCCGGGATAACGAAAACTCTCCTCTCGCACCTCGGGAATATCTTCCTCGCGCATGTTCATGATCTTGCCGCCGGCCCGGGCATCTTCCTGGTGTTGCAGAGCCCGCTGATAAAAATAGTAGACCAGCGAGTTGCCGTGATGCTCCTGGATGATGTCGATAATCGTGGGATTGAGCTTGTGCTTCAACGCCAGGTCCACCCCCTCCTTGACGTGCGCGACAATAATCAGCGCGCTCATGGTCGGCGCCAGGTCGTCGTGCGGATTGCGCTCCAGGTTCATGTTCTCGGTGAAGTATTCCGGCTTCACCAGTTTGCCAATGTCGTGAAAATAGGAACAAACGCGGCAGAGCGTGGCGTTAGCCCCGATGGACTCGGCGGCCGCTTCCGCCAGGTTGGCCACCACCAAACTGTGGTGATAGGTGCCGGGCGCTTCGATGGTCATGCGGCGGAGCAGCGGATGGTTCAGATCGGATGCTTCCAGCCAGGAAATACCGGTGGTAATCTGGAAAAGCTGCTCCAGCAGGGGCAGCGCGCCGCCCACCACCATGGCGGTGAGAATGCCGTTCCCCATGGCATAGGCGCTTTGCAGCCCGATCATGCGCCAATCGTTTTCGCCTAACGAAAATAAATGGATCGGCCCGATCAGGCCAAAGGCCAGGGATAAAAGCCAGATGGCCAGGCCAACGCCAAAGCCCGCCCGCACCAGTTTGCCCCGGTGGCGCACCTGCATGGTCAGCGAAACCGCGGTGAAGCCGCTGATCAGGCTGGTCACGAGCAGCGGCGCATCGATGACGCCGAAAAGAACGCTGCTCCACAGACTAACGAAAACCGCCGCGAACAGGCCGTGCCGGCGCCCCAGCAAAACGCTCAGGACAAGCGGCGCAAACGCGTAGGGCGTCATCAATCCGCCGGTCTCCGGACGGAAGATGCGGTAATGGCCGCTGTTGCACACCACCAGCACCAGCTTGGTCACCGCGAGCTGCACCAGGATGACTCCGAAAGCCAGGAGAATGCGCGAGGTGCGGGAAAATGTCTTTGGCTGATTGATGGAAAGCTGGATGAGCGCGGTGGCCAGGAAGAGTAGCGCGATGACGAAATTCTTGGTCGGCTCGGGTTGTTGCCCGCTGAAGACGAGAAAAGCCAGGCCCGCGACGAAGCCGGCGAGAACGAGCACCTTGCCCACCATCGATTCCTCCAGGGTGTGAAGCAGCTCGTTGCGCGTGCGGCGTCGCCGGGTTTTCTTGGAGGCCAGTCCCCGCCGGACCAACTGTCCGCGTCTAAAAAAGTCGAACAGGGCCATGTTACTTGCGGCCTGGCGCCGGCGACCGGTGCTGCTGGTAGGCGTTAATGATGGCCCGGACCAGCTCGTGCCGGACCACGTCGCGATCGTTGAAATAAACCATGGCGATACCGGGGGTGGTCTTAAGCGCCTGAAGCGCTTCCACCAGGCCGGAGCGTTTGTTCGACGGCAGGTCCACCTGGGTGACGTCGCCCGTCACCACGCATTTGGAATTAAAACCGATGCGAGTCAGCAGCATGAACATCTGCTCGGTGGTGGTGTTCTGGGCTTCGTCGAGAATAACGAATGCGTTCCCCAGGGTGCGTCCACGCATATAGGCCAGCGGGGCCACTTCAATCGTCTGCCGCGCGACCAGGCGCTCAATCTCTTCCGGGTCGAGCATGTCGTGCAGTGAATCGTAGAGCGGCCGCAAATAGGGCGTGATTTTTTCCTGCAGATCGCCCGGCAAAAAACCGAGCGCCTCGCCCGCTTCCACCGCTGGACGGGTCAGGATGATCCGGCTCACCTGCTCCTTTTTCAACGCCGCCACCGCCATGGCTACAGCCAGATAAGTCTTGCCCGTGCCTGCGGGTCCGATGCCGAAAACGACATCGTGCTTTTGAATGGCCTCCACGTAGGCACGCTGCCCGGTCGACCGCGCCACGATCGGCGGTTTGCGCGCGGAGGTGGATATCTTCGTCGCCACCACGTCCCCCAGATTTTCGTCGCGCGATTCGCTCACGGAGTTCAAGGCAAAATTAAATTCGTGGCGGTGAATGTCCACGCCCTGTTGCCGCACCATCTCCAGCTGATCGAAAACCTTTTGCGCCTTGTCGATGCGGGCGGGCTCACCCTCCAGTTTCACCCAGCCTTCACGCGTCGTCACCTTGACACCCAGAGAATCCTCCAGGCTCTTTAACAACTTGAGGTCGTTGGCATAGAGCGACTGCAAGGCCCGGGCGCTCTCAAATTGCAGGGTGCGTGTTTCCATCAATTCCTAGGCTAGCATAAAGCACTCGCCAGGCCCACCTGGGCGTCGGCTCGGCCCGCCGGCCTGGCTTTGTCGGACTGCAAATTAGCGGAAACCGTAAACGAGCGCCCAATGCGTCCGTTCCTCCGGGGATTCCTCGATGGCCACGATGATAAAGTAGCTGCCGGTGCCATTGGGGATGATATGGGCCGCGGCAAAGTGCCCCTTTTGCCAACCATCCGATTGCTCCGCCAGCTTGCCCTCGGAATCGTAAATGTGCACGGAAACCTTGGCCCGCTCCGCTTCCGTGCCCATCCAAAACCAGTACTCATTGCCTTTGAACAACTGCTGGCGCACGGCTTTTTTCTCGCCCACCCCGAGGTCTCCTCCCCAGTAATCTTCGCGTACCTGGAAACCTTCCTTCACGTACGGCTCGGCTGCCTGTAAAGCGAACGACTGCGCGTCATCGACCGACGCGCGCGCGCCGAAGAGTGCCGCGAAAAAAAGAACGGCGAACAAACTCCGCGCCAGGATGGATGGCAAAGTCCGCTTCATGCGCGCCTTATTCCTTGGTCACGATGGCCGAATCCAGCCGGGTCGTGATCTCGTTGATTTTTCTCACTGCCGTGGGTGAAATCGAATGCGGCCCATCGATCAGCGGCTTCACTTCCACGAGCGCGCCATGGATGTCTTTCAAAAGTTGCATGTCGAACTGGGGCATTGCTTGCAGCTTATCCTGGAAATAAACCAGCAAATCCGGCTGGTGCAGCAACTCCGCGCCGTTAGCCGAAAAATTCTTCGTCACCACTCCAGTGAGCACCTCCGTGCCCCGCAACCAGCCGCCGAGGCTGACCAGTTGGGATAACTGCTGGTCGTGCACCTCGTTCATGGCCTGCTGCACGCTATTCTGCGTGCGATCAAGTTCCGTGCGCACATTGTCCCACTTGCTCTTGTCGGCCCATTCAATGATCGCCTTGGCATGAGGCGTGATGGAGTTCCCCACCCCGATGGCTTTCGACAACGTGAGCACCCGCTGCCCGATGTCCTTGACCGCGGGAGCATCCTTGGCTTGCACGGCAATGAACCCGTCGGCGATGACCAGCCCGAGCAGGAGCGCGATTCGCGGGCGTTCGGTGAAATTACTGCCGCGGTCGCTGTGCACGTAATCCTTCCAGTTCACCGAGCCGAGCTTGTTGAGCGCCCCGAACACTTCGTTCGGCAGCGGCACCACCACGTCCTCGACCTTTCGGGAAAACTGACCCACGTCAATGTTCTTGGGGGCCGGGGCCGATTGCGCGCCCAGAGACAAGCCCGCCAGGGCTGCCATGCATATAGTTAGATGTTTAACGAATGGTGTCATCGCAAGCTTCGACTGTTGATTTCGTGCCTGTATTCAGGATTAATGAAGGACT
>DASXIK010000311.1:0-3520 GCA_036498025.1 Chthoniobacterales bacterium | reverse complement strand
TCGACAGCGCTGCGCTGGACCGCCGGCGCATTTTCGCTCGCGCTCCTGACCGCGGCGGCCTTGTTCGTGCGCGGCGCGGCCAAAGCCGCCTCCATCGATACCGGTCTCAGACCGGGTGCCAGTTATCTTCTTGAAGTCGACGCCAGCCTCGCCGGTTACGAACCGGAACGCGCCCAGGAACTTTATCAGAACCTGAGCCAGCGACTGGCCGCGCTGCCCGGTGTCGAGCAGGCGAGCATTTCTGCCACGGTTCCGTTTGGAATGATGGAAGTAGATCGAAATGTGCAGCGCGCCGGTCTTCATCCCGGTCCGGACGCCAAACCAGCAAATGCCGCGGAGGGCCTTGCCTTCAAGGCCTCCTGGAACGGCGTCGGTGCGAATTATTTTTCCACCGTAGGATTGCCGGTGCTGCGCGGGCGTGCCTTTACCGAAGCAGAAGCAACACGGACCGGTCCAAAGGTGGCGATCATTGACGAAGCATTGGCCAAAAAACTCTGGCCGGACGGTGACGCGCTTGGGCAACGCGTGCAGTATGCCGGCGAAAATGCGCCGGCGGTCCAGCGCAGCGCTGTCGATTCGAACGCGGAGGAGAACCCGGACGAAACGATCGAAATCGTTGGCATCGTGCCGGTCACGCGTCACGAGCTTTTTGCCAATGAAGAGCTCGACGGCGCGATCTATTTGCCATTTGCACGCGGCTTCCAGAGCGACGTTTCCTTTTTTATTCGGTTCCGCTCGCTCGCTCCAGGAAATGAAGCGGTCACGGCCGATTTGCTTCGACGTGCCGTGCGCGAGGTCGATCCCGCGCTTCCGATCCTGACCTTACGAACTTTTGCCCAGTATCTTGATTCGAACCTGGACCTTTGGCTGGTTCGCGCGGGGGCCGCCTTGTTCTCCATCTTTGGAGGACTTGCCCTTGGTCTGGCGGTCGTTGGCCTCTACGGAGTCAAGGCTTATTCCGTGGCGCGCCGCACGCGTGAAATCGGGATTCGCGTGGCGCTGGGCGCGCAGCCCGGGATGGTGCTCCGCATGATCATGCGCGAGGGCTCCGTCATGCTTTGCACGGGGCTTGCGCTCGGCCTTCTCCTCGCGGCCGCGGCAGGAAAACTACTGAGCGGAATCCTGTTTGAGGTCGGAGCCTTCGATCCGCTGTCCTTCATCAGTGCCTTCGTTGTCCTGGCTGTGGCCACACTTTTTGCCACCTGGCTGCCTGCTCGACGCGCCACGCGCATCAATCCAATGGTCGCGCTCCGCACGGAATAACCCGGATTGGATATTGGCCACGGCCGTGCGACTCGGCATCCGCTCCCTGGTCGTGGCGGCCTGATCCGCGGGCTTCTCTCTTGCGAGACCGCGCGAGATTGGAAAGGATGATTCTATGAATCTCCAGGAGGCCGATTTTAAAGCCTGGTTTCCGGAGCCGGATGGATTTCCTCGACCCGATTGGAAAGCAATCGGCGAATGGATTCGCACCAGCGTCACGCCGGACAAGCTGATTACGGCCTGGCAGGAAATTGTGCGCATCTGGCTGGACAAATTATGCGCGGCATTGGGGCGCACTTATGCCGTCGTGGAGTCGGAGAATTTTCATCTCGTTTCGGAGTTGGATGAAAAAGAGCGGAACGATCTCCTTTCTTTCCTCGAGCGTGCTCGCGCTCGCATTCTGTGGGCTCTGGCGGATATTCCGTTGCCGACGCGATATGGAAAGCACGTCGTTCTCCGGTTCACGAACTCCGACGATTATTATCGCTACCTCGCCTACTTTCATCGCGACGGCGAGCACGCGACGTCCGGCGGGTTTTTTTTCCGTCGAGGATACATGCACATTGTCTATCCGCATGACGATGTCGGCGTTGCATCCGATCGTCGTGTCCTCGCGCACGAGCTAACGCATAACCTGCTGCGAAGCTTTCCGCTGCCCGCATGGTTGAGTGAGAGCCTGGCCATGCTCTTCGAGCGCGACGTCGCGGGTGGACGTCAACCACCATTGACCCGCGAAATGGCGGCTGAACACCGCGCCTACTGGACTGGCGAAACGATCCAGGAGTTCTGGCGCGGCGTTTCCTTTGGAAAACCTGACGGCCAAAAGCTGGCCTACAGCCTGGCAGGGATTCTCCTGGACTTTGTTGTCACGGACATCAAACCCGCGCCGCCGGACTTTCGCGACTTTGTCATGCACGCCGATCGGAAAGACGCGGGGCAGGCGGCGGCGCGAGATTTTCTCGGTGTTGAGCTGAGCGATCTTGTTTCGGCTTTCCTTGGCCCAGGTGAGTGGGGCCCGAGATTGGACGCGCAGTCAGTAGTGGTGAAATAGTTCGCGGCACATGGAAGCGACCAAGTTTGAATTTGAACGGCGGTTTTGGATTATCAGCGGCACTTATGCGGTGGGGTTTTGGCTTTCGGTTTTCGATCAGACCCGCATGTTCGTCGCGCTGCGGCATTGGCTGGCGCCTTCGATCGCGCCGGGCAGTCCCGAGGCCGAAATGTTCAGTCGAATCGTGGTGGCGGCCGGCGCGCTCCTGGTTTTTCTGACGGCCGCACTAAGGACCTGGGGCACGGCTTATTTGCGCACCGACATCGTGCACGACACGGCGCAACATTCCGAGGCGCTGGTCGCGGACGGCCCTTTCCGTTACATGCGGAACCCGCTTTACCTGGGGAATCTGCCGATGGCTGCCGGCATCGGTCTCCTGGCCAGCCGGATCGGGTTTCTCTTTCTGGTGGCGGCGAACTGGATCTTTGTATATCGGCTGATTTTTCGCGAGGAAGCGGCGCTCAAACAAAGTCAGGGCGAATCGTATCGCGCCTATTGCCAGGCGGTGCCGCGCTTCTGGCCGTCGCTCCGGCCGCGGGTTCCGGCGGGGAATGGTGCACCGCAATGGGGCCAGGCGCTCGCCGGTGAAAGTTTTATCTGGCTCTTCGGCGCGGCGGAGCTTTGTCTCGCCATCACCCAAGACCTAAGGCTCACCGGCATCGTTTTTGTTCTTGGATTTGTGGCCCACGCTTTCACCTCTCAACTTTGGAAGATCAGCAGGACCTGACTTGCGGCCAACGGGTCCTGACCTGACCACGGATCATCGGGGCACTGAGGCCCCTCCCACATTATCCAAGCGCTTCCATTGGTTTTTCGTTTCGCGCGACGCGGGCTGCTTCCTGGTCGTCGGTTTGCGTCCAGAACTGGGCGAAGCTTTCGTTTTTGTAATTGGGCGATCCGATGCGGTCAATGATACCGGAGAGCCAGGCCAGCGGCGTTTTCGGATGATATTGCGGGAGGGCGAGGCTGCATTGGAGCATGGTTTTCAAAAAGACGAAGACGCCAAAGAAATTTCGGTTGGCGCCGGTGAACATGACGGCGGCCATCCCGCCGATGATGGTGAGATGAATGACGATAACGCGAGCAAGGGTGACCTGGCCGACGCGTTCCAACCAGGCGAAGGGCCGATCTCTTAGCGACATGAGGTCGTAGAGAAAATCGGCAGTCTGGAAGACGCCGATGCCGGTCAAGCCGGCGAGCAAATTG
>DASXIK010000310.1:0-3507 GCA_036498025.1 Chthoniobacterales bacterium | reverse complement strand
GAGCATGATCAACTTTTGCGCGGTCGCGCGCACCGCTTCATCGCGTTTTTCGATGGTGCCCTTGAGCACGGCCACCCGCCCGAGCGCGAGAGTCAGGGCCACCTCATTATATACTTCATTCCAGAGCACGACTTCCAGCGTGCCGGTCGGATCCTCAAGCCAGACCACAGCAAACGGTTTTCCCTCCCTCTTGGTGAACTTCTTCTCGATCTGCACGATAGCCCCGGCGAGCTTGAATGGCGCGCGATCCGTCAGCTCAGACAAAGAGGCGATCGTTTGATAATTCCGCGTAGCCAGAAACGCGGCGAAGGCGTCGAGCGGGTGCCCCGTCACGTAGAACCCAAGCAGTTCCTTTTCGTATGACAACTTCTCGGCCTCGCTCCACGGAGTCACGGTTTTCCGGCGCACCGTGGTGACGGCTGACTGCTCGTCGCTAAATAACGACACCTGCCCGGCGGCGCGATCCCGATGGGCTGAGGCGGCGGCGGCCAGGGCTTCGTCGATGCAGGCAAAAAGTTCTGCGCGATCGCGCCCCAGAAAATCGAGCGCGCCGGCTTTGACCAGGCTTTCCAGCATCTTGCGATTGGCGATGCGCGAGCCGAGCCGGCCGCAGAAATCTTCCAAGGAAGCGAAAGAACCGAAGGCTGTCCGTTCCTCGATGGCCAGTTCCATGGCGCCCTCGCCGACGTGTTTGATGGCGGCCAGGCCGTAGCGAATGGCGGTTTGCGGTGTGTGACCGCCGTTCCTGGCGGTGGTCCCCTCGGCCTCGGGCACAAATTTCAATCCACTCTTATTAAGATCAGGCGGCAGAATGGCGACGCCCATCCTTTTGCACTCCGCTACGAAGATCGAAATCTTGTCAGTGTCGTTGATTTCATTGCTCAACAGCCCGGCCATGAATTCGACGGGGTAATGCGCCTTCAGGTAGGCTGTGTGATAACTAATCACCCCGTAGGCCGCGCTGTGGCTCTTGTTAAAGCCGTAGCCGGCGAATTTCTCGAGCAAATCAAAAATGGCGTTGGCTTTCTTCGCCGGAATTTCGTTGGAGCGGTCGCAGCCCTCGATAAAAGTGGCCCGTTCCCTGGCCATTTTCTCCTTGTCCTTCTTGCCCATGGCCCGGCGCAGCAGATCGGCCTGGCCTAACGAATAGCCGGCCAGTTTGCTGGCCGCGGCCATAACCTGCTCCTGGTAGATCATCACGCCGTAGGTGTCGGAGCAGATATCTTCGAGGAGCGGGTGCAGGTACTTGATAGGGGTCAGCCCCTTTTTCGCTTTGACGAATTCCGGGATCAGTTCCATCGGGCCCGGGCGATAGAGCGCGATGAGCGCGATGATGTCGTCCAGCTTTTGCACGTCGAACTGCTTCGACAGGTTGGTCATTCCGCCGGATTCCATCTGGAACAGGCCAACGGTTTCGCCGCGGTTGTAGAGCCCGAAGGCGGCAGCGTCATTGAGAGGAATGCCGGCCAGGGAAAAGTCCGGCTCGCGCTGCCTGATCAGGGTCAGCGTGTCTTCGATGACGGTGAGTGTTTTCAGCCCGAGAAAATCCATCTTCAGGAGGCCGAGATCGTTCAGCGGGCCCATGGGATACTGGCTGACTACGTCGTTGCCTTTGACGTCGCGACAGAGCGGAATGTACTCGGACAGATCCCGGTCACTGATGACCACCCCGGCCGCGTGCACTCCGGCGTTGCGGGACAATCCTTCGAGGATCCGGGCGTGCTCAAACAGCTGACGGGTCGGCGCCTCCGTAGCCACCGCGCGTTTCAACTCCGCGTTTTTCTCGATGGCGCTATCCAGCGTAATACCCAGCTCGTTCGGAATCATCTTGGCGATGCGATCGGCATCGCGATAGCTCAAGCCCATGACGCGGCCGACGTCGCGCACCACGCTCTTGGCCTTCAATTTGCCGAAGGTGATAATCTGCGCGACCCGGCGCTCGCCGTATTTCTGGCGGACGTACTCCAGCACTTCGCCCCGGCGCGATTCGCAGAAATCAATGTCAATATCGGGCGGGGAAACACGATCGGGATTGAGGAACCGCTCAAAGATCAGGCCGTACTGCAGGGGATCGATGTCGGTGATGCCGAGCACGTAGGCCACCATGGAGCCGGCGGCCGAGCCGCGGCCCGGGCCGACCGGAATACCGCGCCCCTTGGCAAAATGAATAAAATCCCAGACGATCAGGAGGTAACTGACAAAACCGGTTTTTTCGAGCACATCGATCTCGTAATCGAGACGCTTGATCAGCTCCGGGTCGGCGGTGGAACGCTCGCCGTAGCGCTGATGCAAACCGCGGTAACACAGCTCCCGCAAATAGCCTTCGCGGGTCTTGCCTTCGGGCACGGTATACTCGGGGTACTTCGATTTTCCGAACTCTAACTCCAGGTTGCAACGCTCGGCGATAGCCAGGGTGTTGCTGATCGCCTCTGGAAAATCGCGGAACAACTCGCGCATCTCCGCCGGCGATTTCAGGTAAAGCTCCGGCAAGTAATGCATCCGGTTCTCGTCCTGCACCATTTTTCCGGTGCCGATGCAAAGCATGACATCATGGGCTTCGTGATCGGTTCGACGCAGAAAATGCACGTCGTTGGCTGCCACCAGCCCGACTCCCAGGTCGGCGGCGATCCGCGGCAGGCAGAGGTTGCACTTCTTTTGCTCCGTCATCCCGTGGTCGTGCAGTTCCATGAAGAAATTTTCGCGGCCCAGGATGTCGCGGTATTCCGCCGCGCTGGCCCTCGCCTTGTCGAGCTGATCGGATTGCAGCGCGGAATTGACTTCACTGGCCAGGCAGCCGCTCAAACCGATGAGCCCTTCGGCGTGGGCGGCCAGCAGTTCCTTGTCGATGCGGGGCCGGTAATGAAATCCGTCGAGGTGCGCCGCGGAAATGAGCTTCACGAGGTTGCCGTAACCCACCTCGTCCCGGGCCAGCAGAGTAAAGTGATAAGAGGAAGCGCCGGGTGTGCTAGAGCGGTCCTTGTGTGAGCGTGGCGCCACGTAAGCCTCGCAACCGATGATGGGCTTGATCCCCGCCCGCTTCGCCTCCTGGTAAAACTCAATCGCTCCATGCAAATTGCCGTGGTCGGTAATGGCCACCGCCGGCATCTCGAATTCCACTGCCCGTTTCATCAGCTCCTTCATGCGCACCGCTCCATCCAGAAGCGAATATTCGGTGTGCAGGTGCAGGTGAACGAAGGAGTCCCGGGGCATCTGCGCACATTATAAGAGCGGAAAAAATCGCTTCAAGAGTTCGCGCACAGCTCTGCGCAGATTTTCGGTTTGTTTTTTGCCGGACCTTCCAGTTTGGCTCTTCCTTGGCCACGCTTGCGAGGCAGCGCGCCACTTTGAGTAAATTCGTCATTGCAATGCTCCGGCGGCATTGTTAAGGAAGCGCGTGCGTCGCTTGAGCTTCTCGTTGAAGAACTGCGCCGCAGGCCGAAACTTAACCACATGAAAAAACTGGAAGCGATCATAAAGCCCTTTAAGCTGGAAGAGGTGAAAGAGGCG
>DASXIK010000309.1:0-10187 GCA_036498025.1 Chthoniobacterales bacterium | reverse complement strand
CGCATCGTGCTTGAATCGGTCGTGCGAAATTGTGACGGCAAGAAAGTCCGTCGCAAAGATATCGAGACGCTGGCCAATTGGAACGCGAAGAAGCCGGCCAACGAAGAGATCCCGTTCGTGGTGGCCCGCATTGTCCTGCAGGATTTCACCGGCGTGCCTCTGGTGGTCGACCTGGCCGCCATGCGCAGCGCGGTGCAACGATTGGGCGGCGACCCGAAGATCATAGAGCCCCTTGTGCCGGTGGATCTGGTAGTCGATCACTCCGTGCAGGTCGATTTTTTTGGATCGGCCCAGGCCTTGCAGCTGAACCTGGAAATGGAATTCAAGCGCAATCGCGAGCGCTACCAATTTTTGAAGTGGGGCCAGCAGGCCTTCAAGACTTTCGGATTAATTCCACCCGGCATCGGCATCGTCCATCAGGTCAACTTGGAATACCTCGCCAAAGGCGTGCTCTTCTCTCAACCCTCAACTCTCAACTCTCAACTCTTCTACCCCGACACGCTCGTCGGCACTGACTCTCACACCACCATGATCAACGGGCTCGGCGTCGTCGGTTGGGGCGTCGGGGGAATCGAGGCGGAAGCGGGCATGCTGGGACAGCCGGTCTATTTCCTCACTCCCGAAGTGGTGGGCGTTCATCTTAGTGGACGTCTGCGCGAGGGAGTCACCGCCACCGATCTTGTTCTGCATCTTACCCAGTTGCTCCGCGCACAAAAAGTGGTCGGCAAGTTTGTGGAGTTTTATGGCGAAGGCGCAGCCTCCCTGCCCGTGCCGGATCGCGCCACCATTGGCAACATGGCGCCGGAGTATGGCGCCACCATGGGGTTTTTCCCGGTCGACGGCGAATCCGTGGCCTACCTGCGCGCGACCGGGCGCACGGATGAGCAATGTGCGGCCTTCGAAAATTATTTTCGCGCCCAAGAAATGTTCGGGATGCCCGGCAAGGGCCAGATCGATTACTCCGTGACCCTCGACGTGGACCTGGGAGATGTGCAGCCGGGCGTGGCCGGCCCGAAGCGCCCCCAGGACCGTATTAATCTTCCCGCTTTGGGCGAAACTTTTCGATCGCTTCTGCGCAAACCTGTCAGCGACGGCGGCTACGGAAAACAGGATCTCGATCTGGATGCGAAACACGTCGTGCAATTAAACGGCACCCCGCCGAGCGACACCGAGATGCCGTCGACGGACAAGCGCGGCCCAAACGCCGGGCCGGCGGAAGAACGCAACAAGCTGGAGATGGTCGCGAACCGGCCGACTCCCGATTCCGCCAGGGATTTGGAAGAAGCGCCGGGCGACCCGTTTCATCACGGTCAAAGCCACATCGGCCATGGCAGCGTTCTCATTGCCGCCATCACCAGCTGCACCAATACGAGCAATCCAAGCGTCATGCTGGCCGCTGGTTTGCTGGCCAGGAAGGCGGTCGAGCGCGGACTTCGCGTTGATCCGGCCGTCAAGACTTCGCTGGCGCCCGGCTCGCGGGTCGTTTCCGATTATCTGAACAAGACCGGCCTTCAGCCGTATCTCGATCAGCTTGGTTTCAATATTGTCGGCTACGGCTGCACCACCTGCATCGGGAACTCCGGCCCGCTTCATCCGAAAATTGAGAAGGCCATCAGCGACTACGATCTCGTGGCCGCCTCCGTTCTTTCCGGAAACCGCAACTTCGAAGCGCGCGTCCACCAGAACATCAAGGCGAATTTTCTGATGTCGCCCCCTTTGGTCGTGGCCTTCGCCCTGGCCGGTCGCGTGGATCTCGATCTGTCGCGCGACCCGATTGGAAAAGATGAGGCGGGAAAAGAGATTTTCCTGCGCGATCTCTGGCCCACCCTCCAGGAAATCCGCGACGCCATGGCTTCAGCGCTTACGCCGGAAACATTCCGGCGTCTTTACCGCGACTTCGCCAATCAGAATCCGAAGTGGAACGAAATTCCGTCGAGTACCGGCGAAGTCTATCAGTGGGACGAAAAAAGCGATTACATTCACGAACCGCCTTTCTTCCAGGATTTCTCCATGGAGCCGGGTCACATCACGGAAATTCGCGGTGCGCGCGCCCTGGGAATTTTTGGTGATTCCGTCACGACCGATCACATTTCTCCGGCCGGCGCAATCAAGCCGACGTCTCCGGCGGGGGAGTATCTGCGCTCGCGCGGAATTGAAGCGCAGGATTTCAACAGTTACGGCAGCCGGCGCGGAAACGATCTGGTCATGACCCGCGGCACCTTCGCCAATGTGCGCATCAAGAATCTGATGGTGCCCGGGACGGAAGGCGGCGTGACCAGGTATTTCTGGGACCGGAAACCGGAGACCCGAGAGAAAATGTCGATCTACGATGCCGCCATGCAATATCAGAAGGAGAATGTGCCTCTGATTATTTTAGCCGGCCACGAGTATGGCACGGGCTCGTCACGCGACTGGGCGGCCAAGGGCACGCGCTTGTTAGGCGTCAAGGCGGTGGTGGCCGCGAGTTTCGAGCGGATTCATCGCTCCAATCTTGTCGGCATGGGCGTCCTGCCGATGCAATTTGCCGAGGGCACCAACGCGCAGAGCCTCGGGCTCAACGGCTCGGAGACGTTTTCCATCACCGGGTTATCCGAATCGATTCAGCCGGGCCAGCAGGTGACACTGGAGATCACCGGCCAGGATGGCAGCCTGCACAAGATTCCGGTGACTCTGCGAATCGATACTCCTATCGAGATCGATTACTACCGCCACGGCGGCATTCTTCCCTTCGTGCTGCGGCAGCTAATGGCCGCGAAGTAATTCCCTGCCGGTGGGGCGCCGTAACGCGGGTGAACCGTCTCAAGCAGGCCCCGGCTCATCCATCTTGCCGAAGACCTGCACGTGCGAGCCTTCGGCGATGAAAGCGGAGACGGGGGGCGCGCTCAACGTTTCGCAAAACGCTTCGCCATAGAGAGTGGCCACGTCGGCCTTCAGCGCGAAGGATTCAGCCGGCCAGATTTTCCAGCGGGGATGCTCGACCCGATACTCGCTGGTGCGCGCGCCGCGGTGGGTGAAGCCCCAGTAGTGCTCGATGATGAACTCTTCATGCGAGCCAACCGGGACGGTCTGCGCCTCACCTCGTGCGCTCATGGCAAGCGATTCCCATTTCCGGCCACGGCGCCACTCGTAGCGCGTGTGCACTTCACCATCGCGATCGGTCACTTCGCTTCGCATGGGCAGCGCCTGATAGGGCTCGCCATAAAAAACCCGGGCGGTCACGGCAATGGCGGTCTTGGGCACGAGCTCGCGGATGAAAACGACGCCACGCCGCCAGGTATCGGCCGATTTTTTGCGCACGTAGAAGCGCAGGTTCACCTCCTCGAAATTGCGGTGCAAGGGAATCGGCAGGCCCAGCACCACGGTGTGATAAAAAAGAAAACCGATGACGCTAACGTAGGTCTCGCCCTTGTAAAAATCGAGCTCGGTCCCGACGGGGACGCGGAGCGCGAGGATCGCGGGATCGATGCGGAAATTTAGCATCGCCAGATACCGCCAATTGGCGGTGAGGAACGGCCTAACCAAGGTGGCCCCTGACGAGGCGCGCGGGCTCAATGCAGCAGCTTCTCGAGCGAAGGATCGGGATCCGCCCCCAGCGAGGTGGCTTTGGCATAATAGCGCTTGGCCAATTCCTTCGAGGGCGGCTGAGCGGTGGCGTAAATCACCGCCAGATTGAAATGGGCGTCGGCGTAATCCGGATAATTGGCGATCGCCTCCAGCATTTCCTTCTCCGCGGCCTCCTGCCAGCCTTTTTGGCTGGCGGTAATCCCAAGATAATTATGGGCCGTCGCGCTCTTGGGATTAATGGCCAGCGCCTTGGTCAATTCATTGAGGGCGTCGTCAAATTTCGACTGCCGATAATAGACAATTCCCAGGGTGGTGCGGGAAAACTCATCCTTGGGCGCCAGCAAGACCGCCTTCTTCAGCGTCAGCTCGGCCGCCTTTAACTTTCCCGTGCGGAAATAGACCACGCCGAGGTTGGACAGGGAATAGAGGTTGTTCGGGCTTTTCGTCAGAATCTGCTGATAGACCTTCTCCGCTGTCCGATATTTCCCCTTCTCGAAGTCCTCCTTGGCTTCACGAGCCAGCGGAACCAGGTCGTCGGGCACGCCGGGTTTAAAGTTGCCAGGAGCCGCCGCATTGGAATTCTTATCGTTAGGCTGATTCTCCTCGCCCGCGGGCCCGGTCACGCGCACCGAATTGGTCGTCTTCTTGGCGAAAGTGAAGCTGGTCTTCATGGCCGCCGGATTTGTGTCCGAGATGGAAACGATGGGCTGCCGCAACAAGGACAGCTCTTCGTCCGTCAGCTTGGTGACCGGCTGGGCCAGCAGCTCAATCTGCTCGTTCAGCGTGTCCGACTTGATCTTTAACTTATCAAACTCGGCCAGCATCAGCTTCTTGGCCTGGTCGCGCCGCGCTTCTTCTTCCCGCTCGCGCACCACAATGTTGCGCAAAATTTCGTTCTCTTTAACCAGGCGCGCAGTCTCTTCGGCGTTCGCTCCGGCCAGTTTGGCCTTCTGCAGCTGCGCGCCGGCCTCTTCCAATTGCGCGCTGAGATCCGCCACCTTGACCTCGTAATCCTTGTTTTGCTTCTGGCTGGCGAGCAATTGCTGCTGCAGTTGCTCGATCTGCTGCCGGACATCCGCCAGGGCCTTTTCTTTTTCTGGCTTCTCCGCGGTCAAATCGCGCACCGTCTTCTCCGCGTCGGCCAGCTTCGACTTCAAAGTGCTATTCTCCGCCACGAGCACCTGCACCTTCTGCTCTGCGTCTTTCAACCCCTTGAGCTGCGTAAGCGCCTGATCGCGCTCCTTGTTCGCACTGGCGACCTGCTTGTTTGCTTCGGCGGTCTTGGCTTTGGCTTCATCCCGCTCCTTGGTCACGGCAACGATGTGTTTCTCCGCCTCGGCGGCTTTGGCGTTGGCCTCGTCCCGCTCCTTTTCCGCGCTGCCCCGGCCTTTTTCCACCGAAGCCAGGGCCTTCTTCAATTGCGCGATCTCCGCCCGCAACGCCTCCTGCGCCTTGTTATCCGACCCGGAAGCCGATTGCACCTTGGTGAGGGATGACTGCGCATCGGCCAGCTGGTCGCGAATCTTTTTCTCGGCCTCTTTCGATTTTGCCAGGTCTCCTTCCGCCTTCTCCAACTTTGAGGTCGTTTGCTGCAGTTTTCCGTTCAGGGAATCCTTGTCCTTTTCCGCCGCCGTGAACTTCTTGTGCGTTTTGTCCAGCTCGGATTGCAACTCATCGACGCGACTCTGCAGCTTCTTGGTGGCAGCCTTGATGGCCGCTTCATCCGGCGTGGCCTGGACCTGGGCCTGTGGCGGGGGCGCTGCCGGCGGCGCCGCTTCGGCTTGCCGCGGCGCGGGTGGTGGGGTAACGGGGGCAACCCCCGGGATTTCGGGTGCCTGCGCTGGCGGGTTGGACGGGGCGATTATTTGAACCTGCGGCTCGACCGTAGCCGATTGCTGAGGCAGAACGGGCGCGGAGCCCGGCAACGGCGTCGGGCCGTTGGCCAGATCCGATTGCGTCTCAGCCCGGTCCTGCACGCGCAGAATGCTTTCGGAAACCTTGCGGCTGCGATATTCGACAATGGCCGGTTGCCAATCGCCGTGCGCCTTGCGTAATTCCTCCAGCAAACTCCCGGCAAACCGGTATTTGGTGAGAGCCGCTTTGAATTGGCTCTCGTGCTCCAGTTTCTCGCCCTGCTGGGCTGTCATGTAGGCTTTGAGGAACAGTTCGCTCGGGTCATCCGACTGCGAAAGGAGCTCGGCAGGCGCAATGAGCAGGAGCAAACCGGAGAGGAGAATCAGACCGATTTTCTTCATGCGGGCACGGGCCGAAAGAATAATCCAGCCGCGCCCAGTTGCAATGCTGGCTTCCACTACATTTTGCAGAGGTAAGCGGAGAGCGTGCCAGTCGCGCACCGCGCTTTGCCTTTGCAATCCTGGCTTGGAAATCTAATATCTACAACTCCGTTGGTGGCCATAGCTCAATGGTAGAGCCCCAGATTGTGGTTCTGGTTGTTGCGGGTTCGAGTCCCGTTGGCCACCCTTCTTCCGCCGGTCAATCAAGGCAGCCGGTGGCATGTCCGCTGCTAAACCACCGGATCATGAATTCCGGCGCAGATTTCTTCGGCCATTCCCGCTTCCGCACTACGCCTCCCGCCTTCTGGGAACGCATCATCAACGACGATCAACTCGAGGGTTGCGACGATCTGGAGAAGTTGCTGGCCGGCTGCGAAATCATCGCCGCGCTGGACCGGGTCGATCTGCTGGACGCGGCCTAAGTGTAAAGTTTCAGCAGGTTGATCACGAAAACAGGCGACATGCCCCGCTGATAGCATGACCGCGCGCTTCTGACTTGGACGTTGGGCGTTCGGCGTTGGACGTTGAGCGTTTGCTTCAAAGTCCCCCAAGAAACCTAAATAACCTCGTGAGACTCCACTCCTAAGGCCCCGCCGGGCCCTGGAAGGGCGAGCTCCTGTCGAAGACTCGCCGTGGACAGTGAGCCCGCGCCGATGGCGTCGCTCGAGCTCCGCGCTCCACTGCCGGATGAGCCTCGTCGGGTTTTATTCGCCAATCGATTGGCCCAAATCTAAGCTGCGGTTGAGTGCCTGTAGCTCAACTGGATAGAGCTTCTGACTTCGGATCAGAAGGTTGGGGGTTCGAATCCCTCCAGGCACGTGCTACAACTCTCCTGATCCTTCCGTGAAAACACCCGCCCGCTCCAATCTCGACTCCATGATTGTGGGAATCGAGCTGACTCTGGTGAGCATCATCCAGGGTGTGGCCCTCTATTTCTTGATCGAAAGCACGCGCGGGCTCATGACCGTGCGCGACATCCTTTTCTGGCCTTATATTCTTTCGGCGTTGCTGGTTATTTTCGTTTTCTGGTCGCGCTCAGTCCTGCACATCATCACGGTCATTCGGTGGCCGCTCGAGTTTGGCCACAACTTCCTCTACTTCGCGTGCGCTCTCTTCGAGGCGCTCCTCTTCACGCGCTTGCACAACCCGCGGGCATGGTTTGCTTTCGGCGCCGTGTTCGGGGCTGTCGGCTGGTCTCTTTTTGTCTACGATCTGCGCCTGATCGGTGCACGCGCCCGGGATAGCGCCGGACCGGCCAGCGACCGGTTGAACGCGATTTTGCGGCGCGATCAGTGGTTGAACATTACCGTGCTCGTTCCGGCGGTCTTCCTCTTCAACCTGGTCTGCTACCTCTGCATCCGCCACTGGCCCGAGCTCTTCCTCGGTCAGAACCTGCACGTCTGGCTGGCAGCCGCGCAGCTGGCCGGCTTCAGCGGCTATCTGTTTTACGTCACGCGCTATTTCAAATGGATCGCACCCCTCATCGCCGAGGCACGCGCCGAGTGGCACCTGGTGGCCGACGAACCTCCCGGCTCCTCCGGCGAGTGATTGATTCAGGGATTGTTCTTTGCTAAGAGAGAAGCGCGCCCAAACCAGTGGTTCAATGAAGACCCTCGATCGCCCGCTCAAAATGCAACCGATGACCCGGACGCAGTGGCGCGTGCCCACCATCGACCAAGTGATGGTCGAGGAACGCGCGGGAGCCTTTGCCAAACGGAGCATCAAGACCTCGGCCAAGCTGGCCGGTCTCAAGCTGGCCATCTCCATGATGGATCTCACCACTCTGGAAGGAAAAGATACCCCGGGAAAAGTCGCCTTCCTCTGCCGCAAAGCCATGCAGCCGCTCGACCCGCGCTACCAGGTTCCTCCCTGCGCGGCCGTGTGCGTTTATTCCAATTTCGTGCGTGTGGCCAAAAAATTTCTGGGCAATTCCGGCGTCAAAGTGGCTTCCGTGGCCACCGCCTTCCCCACCGGCCTGATGCCGCTGAAGTTGAAGCTGGAAGAAGTTCGCATCGCTTCCCGGGACGGTGCCGACGAGATCGACATGGTGATCAATCGGGGCGTCTTCCTGGCCGGAGATCATGCGCGCATCTTCGACGAGATCGCCGCCACCAAACAAGCGTGCGGCCCGGCGCATCTCAAGGTGATCCTGGAAACGGGCGAGCTACAGACCTACGACAACGTGCGCATGGCCAGCGAAATCGCCATGCGCGCCGGCGCCGATTTCATCAAGACGTCCACCGGCAAAGTCGCCCCGGCCGCAACCATGCCGGTGACCCTCGTCATGCTCGAAGCCATCCGCGATTACTTCTACGAGACGGGTTTCCGCATCGGCATGAAACCGGCCGGAGGAATTCGCACGGCCAAGCAGGCCCTGGCTTACCTCGTGATGGTCAAGGAAACGCTGGGAGACGACTGGCTAACGAATGAACTTTTCCGCTTCGGCGCGAGCACGCTGGTAAACGATGTGCTCATGCAGATCGCCAAGAGCGTCGACGGCAACTACCAGGGCGCCGATTACTTTTCCTTGCCCTAACGGGAACGCCAACACGGTCCCGCTTCTGTGTCGGATCTAATCCGACGCAATTTTTTAAAAAAAGCACGCTAGGAAGCGACCGCCGGGTTGCGAGTTCTCGATTCCATGTGCATGAGAATACCTCCGGTCCAAAAAGTTGGATGACTTGCCTAACAAGTCAGGAGAGAGCACTCACGCCAACCAACCCACCAATCCTATGAATCGAAATTATTACCGTCTCACCGGGGCAGGCCTCCTTCTCGCCGCCGCCCTTTTGCTCTCCTTCGCCGCTCTTTCCGCCACGGCCCGCGCGCCGCGCAGTCGCGTGGCCACGCCGAAAACGAGCGCTCCCAAGGAAGCAAGCCAGATCACCACTCCCACCGTCGCGGGAAATCCGCGTTTCTTTGCTTACATGTCTCCCGCCGGTGTCGGGGACAGCGCCGGTGAGCCATCCATCGGCAGCAATTGGACAAAAGAAACGGTCTTCACCAATCACAACTTGAACGGGACCGACAACTCCATTCCCAATGGAGGATCCACCCTTTACTTCGGCGGATTTCTTCCCGCCATGCTCAAGGTGACGTTTAACGATTGCTCTTCACCCGCCGGCGCCTTGTGGGAACAAAAGCCTCTCTTGAGCGCGAGCACCCCGCGCGCGGCTGGAGATCCCATCCTGTTTACTGATCAGCTCACCGGCCGCACTTTCGTTGCGCAGTTGGAAGGGCTCACCCCCGCTGGCGCCACCATCGACATTACCGATGACGACGGCGATACCTTTACGCCGAGCGATGGCGTCGTGCCCTCCGATGTGGATCATGAGACTCTCGGCGGCGGACCATATCACTCGCCCATCCCACCCGATGTAAACCCCCTCTACCCGAACGCCGTTTACTATGCCTCTCAGAGTGTCGCCGAAGCCCGCTGTTTGCGCAGCGATACCGGTGGCCTGGTTTTCAGCCAGGGGAGCGCACCGATGTTCACGGCTGCTACCTGCGACGGGTTGCACGGCCACGTCAAAGTTTCGCCGGCTACAGCGCCCGACGCGGGAACCGTTTACGTTCCCGACAAAGCATGCGGTAACGTGCCGCTGCTCAATGGAGGCAACGCCGCTGTGGCCTTTTCTGAAGACAACGGCATCACCTGGACGGTTAGTGAAATTCCCGATGGCGCTGCCGAGGGGGAATGGGATCCGTCCGTTGGGATCGCCAGCGACGGCACCATCTATGAAGGTTACCAGGACATCAATGGTCACGCCAAGATCGCCGTCGGTCACCACAATCCCGGCAGCCTGGGCGCCCCCGGCACTATCACCTGGTCGCCTTCTGTCGACGTCGGCAGCCAGCTTGGTCTTAATAATATTACCTTCCCGGCGGTCGTCGCGGGTGATCCTGACCGCGCCACTTTTGCATTCTTCGGCACCACCACCGCCGACTGCTTGAACTGTACCCCGGTCGAGGACCACACCGGCGGTTCCAATAACGATCCGACTCTTTTCACGGGTGTCTGGTATCTCTTTACCGCGAGCACGTTTGACGGAGGTCAGACCTGGTTCACGCAAAACATCACCCCGGGTGATCCGATCCAGCGCGGACCGATTTGCGGTGGCAGCACATGCCGCAACCTCCTCGACTTCTTCGGATCCACCATCGACAAGGAAGGACGAGTGCTTATCGGCTACGACGATGGCTGCGTTACGTCCGGGTGCATCAGCGGTGGGGCCAATGATTACACGGCCAAAGCCGCCATCGCGCGTCAGAGCGGCGGGCGGCGCATGTATGCCACCTTTGATCCGGTGGAACCAGCGCTGCCCGGAG
>DASXIK010000308.1:0-7974 GCA_036498025.1 Chthoniobacterales bacterium | reverse complement strand
ATCCGCTTTGGCCAGGGCACACCGAACTCCCATGGCGACTACATTGACCTGAACATTGGGTTGAACGGGCTGCTCTACGCCCTCTTTCCCGGTGGCAGCCCCGCTGGCAATATGCTGGACATCTTTGACCCGAAGTCGATGACTCTGCTGCGAACGCTTAACCTGAACATGGACCTGGGCGCGATCGCGGTCGATCATTCCGGCAACATCTTTGCCACGAGTCCGTTCGACGCGCGCATATTCCGCTTTGACGCAAATGGCGTGTTGACCGGCTCGCTGGTCACAGGGACGAATGGATTGCGCGACCTTGATCTTTCCAGCGATGGCCGCCTGCTCACTGTTTCGTCCACCGGGAACGTGATCCTGGCGGATACGTCACTCACTTCAACGACCTCTTTCAATGTCGGGTCCTCGAATACATTCTTCGCCGCATTCGTCGGTTCGCCGGTGCCCGAGCCGGCCGTGAGTGTGCTTTTGATCGCGGGCGGCGGGCTGGCGCTCGTCATGAGGAAGTGGTGAAGACCGCGACTCAGCCCGGAGGGGCGAGACTTTGCCTCGAAGGGAAACTGCGTTAAGAAGCAGGAGCATGAAAACTACCGGTCTGGCGGCGACACGGCGCAGTCTGGTTGACCGGCTGCAAAACTGGGAGGACCGGAAGCATTGGCAGGAGTTCTTCGACACCTACTGGAAGCTGATTTATTCGGCGGCCCGGCAGTCCGGCCTGACGGAGACGGAAGCGCAGGAAGTCGTTCAGGAAACGGTCATCACCGTGGCCAAGAAAGTAGGGCAGCTTCGTTATGATCCGGCGCGCGGTTCTTTCAAGGGCTGGCTGCTGCATATCACCCGGTGGCGGATTGCCGATCAATTTCGCAAACGCCGACCGGGTGAAGAGCAGCACCGTTTTTCCGACGACACGCGCATGACCAGGACGATCGACCGTCTGCCCGACACGGAAGCGCCTGATCTCGATGCGTTATGGGAGCGAGAATGGCAGGAGAACCTGCTGTCCGCGGCCATGCAGCGGGTGAAAAAGAAAGTCGAGGCGAAGCAGTTTCAAATTTTTGACTGTTACGTGCGCAAAGAATGGCCGGCACAAAAGGTGGCGACCGAGCTTGGGGTCAGTGTTGGGCAGGTGTATTTGGCGCGGCATCGCGTGGCGGCGGTGTTGAAAAAGGAAATCAAGGCGCTGGAGAAGCAGGGCGCGTAGGCCGCTTTTTTTTACCATCGCGCTTCGCCACGGCGAATCTTCGATCTGAGAGCTCGATCCACCAGGGCTCAGCGTGGTGCAACGATCTTTGGCTGGGGAGCGCACGCGCCTCGCGTGCTGATTGCGGCGCCCTCGCCGCAATCGATCTTAGGGGAAGTCAGCGATCGCGGGGGCGCGATCGCCAGCACGCGAGGCGCGTGCGCTCCCCGGAGCTGTTGGCCACGCCTTGGGTTCCCGGAGGATTGCCTCGCGCCACGCGCTTGTGTAAGCTCGTGCGTATTGCTGATGAAGTGAAAAATCTGCCGCCGGAAGTGTCGGCTTCCGCGTCGATACCGCTGATTCCTGACCACGAGGTTTTGCGGGTGATCGGGCGGGGTGCTTATGGAGAAATCTGGCTGGCCCGCGGCCTGACGGGGGCTTTTCGCGCGGTCAAAGTCGTTTATCGCACGACGTTCGAGAGCGAGCGCGCTTTTCAACGGGAATTTCAGGGGATGTCGAGTTTCGAGCCGATCTCTCGCGCGCATCCGGGGTTCGTGGACATTCTGCATGTCGGGCGCACCAGCGAATACCTTTATTACATCATGGAGCTGGCCGACGATCATGTGGCCGGCCGAAAAGTCGATCCGATCGATTATGTGCCGCGGACTTTAAAGACGGACCTTGATCACCGGCGCAGCTTATCCGCGGCCGAATCCATTCAGTTAGGCATTTCCCTGACGCAGGCTTTGCAAGAGCTGCATGATGCGGGGCTGACTCATCGCGACATCAAACCGTCCAACATCATCTTTATCGATGGCGTGCCCAAACTGGCGGACATCGGGCTGGTGGCCGCGACCGGGCAACGCTCGTTCGTGGGCACGGAGGGTTACGTTCCGCCGGAGGGCCCAGGCACGCCCGCGGCTGATGTTTTCAGCCTGGGAAAAGTTTTGTACGAACTGAGCACGGGCAAAGATCGTCTCGATTTTCCGGAACTCGATTCGCAGCTTACCGGGCGCGCGGACAAACAGGATTTGCTGCGTTTGAACGAGGTGCTGATCAACGCCTGCGCGGGCGACGTTCATAAACGTTATGCCTCGGCGTCCTCAATGCATGCCGATCTTTGCCGGCTGGCGGACGGCCAGGTGATTCGGCGAAGAAGCGGAACGGGCAAATGGATAACGGGAACAGCAGTGGCCGCTGTTCTCGTCCTGGCAGCTGCGTTTGGGCTCTGGCGGTATTTTGCGACCACGCTTCCGGCTTCGGCGCCTCATTTGCAAACGGTCGTGCGAACGGAGCCGCCGGGCGCGCTGGTGGTGCTGGGGGATCACGCCAGCAAAAGTCCGGCGACCTTTACCGATCTGGAGCCGCGCAAGTACAGCGTGCGCATCATGAGCCCCGGTTACGATCCCGTGGAAGCGGCTTTGGATCTGAGCGGGCGAAAAGTGACGGATCTCCCTGTCTTCCAGCTGGTGCGCAGCCGGGGCTCGATTGCCATCGAGGCGCAGCCGCCGGACGCGCGCTATGTCCTGCGCAGCGAAGACGGGAAAATCTCGCGGACGGGCGCGTTGCCGGCGAAGATTTCCGACCTGCCCACGGGGAATTACTCGTTAGTCGCGCGGGACGGCGACTGGGAAATGACGGACACGGTGGAGATCAAACGGGGCGAGCTGACGCGCAAAGCGTTCGCTTTTGTGACGGTGTCATTGAGCATAACGAGTGATCCTCCGGGCGCGAATATCCTGGTTGATGGCGTGGACAAAGGCCCCAGCCCCGTGCGCCTTGATCTGCCGGCGCGGGCGCATGAGGTGGTCGCGCGGATGAACGGCTGGCCGGAGCAAAAGCGGCCGGTGACGCTGGAAGCGGGCAAAGAAAACGCGGTGCATTTTGTCTTCGCCAACGGCAGCGTCAAGCTCACGAGCGCGCCCGGCGGAGCGAAGGTCATGGCATCGGGGCGCGAGCTCGGGCAGACGCCGCTGGTTATTGAAGAAGTAAAGCCGGGCCCGGTGACGTATGAGTTGCGGCTCGCCGGATACAAGGCCACGTCCATCAACGGACAGGTGGAACCGCAGCAGCAGGCGTTCCTGGCGGCGCGTCTGGAGAAAAGCCTGAGCCCTGAACCAGGTCAGCCGTGGACGAACTCCCTGGGGATGAAATTTGTGCCTCTCGGAAACATCCAGATGTCCGTGTGGGAAACGCGCGTGCAGGACTACGAGGCATTTGCTTCGGTGACCGGGCATCATCACGACGCGCCCGATTTCGCCCAGGGTCCGACGCACCCGGTGGTGAAGGTCAATTGGCCGGACGCGGTGGCCTTTTGCAAATGGCTAACGGACAAAGAGCGCGACGAGAATGTGCTGGAGGCGCGGCAATTTTATCGCCTGCCGACCGACGCGGAATGGAGCGCGGCGGTGGGTTTGAAGACCGAAGGAGGGAACACGCCTGAGGCGCGCGATGGCAAGATTCGCAATGAGTTTCCCTGGGGCAAGCAATGGCCGCCACCGAATGGTGCGGGCAATTACGCGGACAAGGGGGCGCAACGAACCCGGGGCGGTGTGATCGAAAGTTACAAGGACGGCTTCGCGCAGACCGCGCCGGCGGGAAGTTTCCGGCCGAACGCGCTCGGCCTGTATGATCTGGGCGGCAACGTCTGGGAATGGTGCGCCGAAGGCTATCGCGGCGACAGCGGCCCTGCGGCCGGGCGCGACTGGGGGGTCTTGCGCGGAGGCTCGTGGGCTACGAGCAGCCGGAGCGAGCTGCTCTCTTCCTACCGGAATGTGGTCGATCGCAATGAGCGCGACGTCATCTACGGATTCCGTTGCGTGCTCGCTTCTTCTCCCGGCGACTAAGCAATCGTTAGGCCGAATTGCTGCCATTCAGGCCACGTTCGCCGAGCCAGGAAAGATGACGCTGCACGCGTTGCACCAGGCGCAGTCCAAAAGGAGCGATGGCTTTCAGGCGAATATGCTCGATGGCGGCCTCCACCGAGTCGGTCGGGTAAATCAACGTGAGATCGGAGGGACTGATGGTTCCGACTTTGGCCATCTTGTCGATGAACCCGATGAGTTCCTTCCAGTAGTCCGTGCCCATGATGACAATCGGAAAATTTTTGATCTTGCCCGTTTGAATAAGGGTGAGCGCTTCGAACAATTCGTCGAGCGTGCCGGCGCCGCCGGGCATAACGACAAAGGCGTAGGAGTATTTCACGAGCAGCGTTTTGCGCACGAAAAAATATTTCATGGTCACGCTGACATCGAGGTAGGCGTTATTTTTCTGTTCCTGCGGCAGCCGGATGCCGCAACCAACCGAGCGGCCGTGAACATCTTTGGCGCCGCGGTTGGCTGCTTCCATGATTCCCGGGCCGCCGCCAGTCATGACGGTGAAACCGAGTCCGGCGATGCCGGCGCCCATCTGGCGGGCGAGGGCATAATAAGGACTGTCCGGCTTCACCCGGGCCGAGCCGAAGACGGTCACGCATGGGCCGACGAAATGCAGGACGCGAAAGCCACGCAGGAAATCGAGCATGATTTTCACAAGCGTGAAGAGCTCATCCAAGCGCGAGCGCGGCCCTTCCAGGAGAATCTGGTCGGCGTGCTGTGCGGGCGCCGTCAGCGCAGACTCGGAGGCATCACCACCTTCGCTGACTGGAGGCTTGGGCCCGTCCATGAATCGCGCGTTAAGCGCCGCCCTGATGCGGTCGTTTTCGTGCCAGGTCTTCCAGAAGCTCGATTTGGATCTGCTGGATTTCGAAGAGACGATTGTACTGGCGGCGCAGCAGGTGATCGATTTTTTCGTGCAGATGCCGGATTTCCAGTTCCGCTTTCAAGTTAATCTTGTAATCGTTTTCCGCCTGCAGGCGATCGCGCGCGGCCGCCCGGTTCTGACTCATCATGATGACAGGCGCCTGCAAGGCCGCGAGGCACGACAGAATCAGATTAAGGAGGATAAAGGGATAAGGATCCCAGGCCTGCGTCGCCAGGATGGCGGCATTGATTAAAATCCAGACGACGAGGACAGCGCCGAAGGTGATGATAAACCGCCAGCTGCCGCCGAACTCGGCGATTTTGTCCGAAAGGCGCTCGCCGAAGGTGAGTGTTCTTTGGAGTTGCTTGCTCAGATCGCTGGAAACGATTTCGTGCTGTCGCAAGCTTTCCACCACTTCCTCGTCGAGGCTGGAGAGCTCTCCGATCTCATCCTTGAGGACTTCCTTTACATATTCCTTGCGCGCGTTCCCCAGGTCTTCGAAGCAAATAAAATCCGACCCCTGGCAGCCGGGGTGGCACTTTTGGATGTATTCGTAGAGGGAGGGGCGCAGCAGTTCGGCAATCTGGCCATCATGCGATGACTTTGGTTTGTGGCAGATGCAGCAGATTGGATGCGTCGTCGCGCTCATCGAATGCTGGAGTTAATCTCTTTCGCCGCGGGTTGTCGATTCCGTCTTGAACGGAGCGGCGCTGCTCTTAATCTAGCGGCATGGAAGAAGCCGAAGTGCCGCTGGAGGATTTGCAAGAGCAGATTCATCACAGGGCGGAGCATGGAGGCGAAGCGTGGCTTTCGTGGGTCGCCTTGAGCACGGCGCTCCTGGCGGTGCTCGCCGCCATCTCGGGCCTGCTCTCCGGAGCCCACGCCAATGAGGCCATGTTGAACCAGATTCAGGCCTCCGACCAGTGGAGCTACTATCAGGCAAAAAGCATCAAGTCCGCCATCCTCGAGTTCAAGATGTCAATGGCGGCAACCGCGGATGAGAAGGATCTCGCCAAAAAGAAAAAATACGAAGAAGAGCAGGCGGAGATCAAAACGGAAGCCGAGAAAAAAGAGACCGAGTCGAGACAGGATTTTCACAAGCACGAAGTGCTGGCCCGCGGCGTGACCCTGTTTCAAATCGCCATCGCGGTCGCGGCGATTTCCGCGCTGACGAAGAAGCGCGCCTTTTGGCTCGGCAGTTTGGTTTTCGGCGCTTTGGGGTGTGTCTCGCTTATCCACGCCCTCATGTTGCACTGAGTGTATGCGCGTCCTCGCTATCGATGCATCCCTTCGGAACACCGGGGTGGCGGTTGTTGATGGCGGCAACGGCGCGACCCGGGCGCTATATTACGGCACGATTCATAACCGGGCGGCGCTGCGCTCTTCCTCCTGCCTGGTGGCCATCCGCGATCAATTGGCCGCGTTGATTCGCGAACACGAGCCGGATAGCTGCGCGCTCGAGTCGGTCATCTACGTGCAGAGTTACAAGACGGCCATTCTCCTGGGGGCGGCGCGCGGTGCTGCCATTCTGGCGGCGGCGGAGATGGGTCTGCCGGTCTTTGAATATGCGCCCAAGCGGATCAAACAGGCCACTGTGGGACAGGGCGGCGCCGGCAAGAATCAGGTCGCGTTCATGGTGCGGGCCCTTCTTGGCCTAACGGAGACGCCGGGTGACGACGCGGCCGATGCCCTGGCCATCGGCCTGACGCATCTGCGAGCCCAACAAGTGGCGCGTCTCGGCCTGCCGGGGGCGAAACAAATATGATCCCGCAGTTGGAAGTGCGCTGGCTTGGCCGGGTTGCCTTCCCCGAAGCGCTCGCTTTGCAGGAGGAAACGGTGGAGACGAAGTGGCGGGACACCTCCGCAGCTGATCGATTGCTCTTGTTGGAGCACGAGTCGGTTTACACAATCGGCCGCACACCTGATCGGTCCAGTCTGCCCGGCGAGGCGCGTTTGCCCCATCCGCTCTTTCCGATTAATCGCGGCGGACAGGCAACCTACCATGGGCCGGGTCAGCTCGTGGGTTATCCCATTCTGGATTTGCGCCGTTACGGACAGGATCTGCATCGTTATCTGCGCTGGCTGGAAGATGTCCTGATCGAGTTGCTCGATCTTTACGGTGTGGAGGCGACCAGGCGCGAAGGCTTGACCGGAGTTTGGGTTGAGGAGCGCAAGATCGCCTCCATCGGCGTGGGCGTGCGGCACTGGATCAGTATGCACGGGTTCGCTCTGAACGTTTGCGGGGACCTTTTGCCTTTTGCCGAGATCATTCCATGCGGAATTCCCGGGGTGGAGATGACCTCCGTGGAGCGGGAGACCGGCCGGGTCATTTCTGTGGTCGACGTAGCCGCGCAATTTGAGAAGCTGGTCCAGGGGCGGCTGGCCGACTTACGGACGGATCAGGCGGCCATAGCCTCCACGCCTAACTAATCGCTTATGATCGCAATGGAGGATGGTTTCGCCGACGTCATCGGAAAAGCCCAGCGCGGCTTGCGCTTGTCAGATACCGAGCTGGCGGAGAAAGCGCGGGTGAGCTCCCAGAAAATCCGCCAATTGCGCGAGGGCGAATTCGATGAAATGGCCCTCACGCGTGTGGCCGGGGTGCTGAACCTGGCCAACCGCCCATTGTGCGAATTGGCGGCGGGGGAGTGGCGCCCGAAACCGATCAAGCTCGAGGGATTGGCGCAGTTCTCCACGCCGTATCACGACATGAAGGTGAACGCTTATCTGCTCTGGCATCCTGATGGCCCGGAGGCGGTGGCCTTCGACACAGGCGCGGATTGCAGCGCGCTGCTGGCCCAGGCGACGAAACGAAAGCTCGCGATCAAGATGATTTTGCTGACCCACGCGCATGTTGATCATGTGGCGGATCTGGCGAGGTTGCGGGAGAAAACCGGCGCGCCCGTTTACATTTCGGCGCGCGAACCGGTGGAAGGCGCGGAGCTGATTGAGGAGGGAAGGACGTTTACAGTGGGGAGGCTGAACATCGAAACGCGTCTGACCTGGGGGCATTCTCTCGGGGGAATGACCTACGTGGTGCGCGGCCT
>DASXIK010000307.1:0-3027 GCA_036498025.1 Chthoniobacterales bacterium | reverse complement strand
ATGTTAGCCACGGCTTGGTTGTAGGCGGCTTCGAGGGGACGCCGGTCGATGTCGAACAGTTTCTCGCCTTTCTTGACGAAGTCGCCTTCCTTGAAGTAAACATTGGTCACCTGTCCGCCCACCAAGGCTTTGACAGTGATTGTGGAGTAGGCTTCCACATTGCCGATGACCTGGATCTCCACGGGTACGTCGCGCATAGACGCTTTGGCGACGGTGACCGGCACATCGCCGCCGGCGCCGCGGCGTCCGCCCTTTCCGCTGCCGCCACCGCCTGGCGGGTCTGATTTCGCGGCGGTCACGCCGCCGGTCGAGCAACCGCAAAGGGCCAGAGCCAGAATCGAGGTCAGGCCCAAGACCCACAGCGGCTGGAACGTTTTTCGATGGCCCTTGGAAACCAAGGCCGAAAGTGTAGGCATAGCGAAATCTACCTGTTAGGCGACGATCTTGATAGTAATGTTACCGATTGCACGGACATTGGCACAATTTAGCCACAAATTTTGGAACTCTTACAGCTTCGGCTTGGGCGGCGGAAGATCGCGCGCCGCCACGGGATGGTTGAAGCCGGTGCGCGCGTGGGATCCGTCGCAGAACGGTTTGTTCTCCGAATGCCCACACCGGCAGAGGGAGATTACGGTGCGCCCGGCCAGGCCGAAGGCGGCGCCGTTGGGGTCGAGAATCTCGAAATCGCCTTCGATCCGGATCGGACCGCTATTCAAAACTGAAACTTTAGTTGGCATCAGAGGGATGGTAGCACGGACGTTTGCGAAACGAACCTAGTCCCATTTTCGGACACATGGGAGTGTGGTTCCGAGTTCCAACCTCAGTGTAATGCCTCGCTATCGGGCTGAATTGCTAAGCGATTGGTTTGATTGGCAAAATTCCCTGAAATCGCTGGTGATGGCGGTCACCGCCGGGAACAACTACTCATATCTCAGGGCGATGATGGGATCAACGCGCATCGCCCGGCGAGCCGGAATGTAGGACGCCGCCAGGGCAACCAAACTCAGCAGGCACGCCACAGCGAGAAATGTAAGCGGGTCATACGCGCTCACACCGAAAAGCATTTTGGCCATGAGTTGGGTCAGCGCGAGGGAAGCAGCGATGCCCACCCCAACCCCAATGAGGACCATCTTCGCGCCGTGGCCGAGAACCAACCGCAGCACGTCATTCCGTTGCGCGCCGAGCGCCATGCGAATGCCGATCTCATGAGTGCGCTGCCCAGCAAGATACGAAATCACGCCATAGATGCCGACACACGAGAGAGCTAGTGCAAGCGCGGCAAAGATGCCCAATAGAATCATCGAAAATCGCCGAGCGGCCAGCGAATCGGAAATGATCCTGTCCATGGTCCGCGGTTCGTAGGCCACAATCTCGCCGTTGAGTTTCTGGAGCGCCCGCCGGATGGTGTCCATCTCGATTTCCGGTGATCCTTGGGTTCGCGCCACGAATACCCCGCCGCGGGCCACGAGCGGCATGAACTGGTCGGGAATCTGCGAAATCGGCATATAGAACTGGGCCAGGACGGGCGACTTGGCATCTTCAGCCAGGCCCCATTGCTTGACGTGTCCCACGATTCCTACAATTTCGGCCGTCTTGTTGAGAATTGCGATGTTCAAGTGCTGGCCGATAGGGTTGTGCCCCGCGAAGTACAGCTTGGCGAATTGTTCGTCGATGACGACTACAAACCGGGAATGCTCATCGTCCGCAGGCGCGAGGAATCGCCCGCGCTGCAGCGGAATTCCCATCGCCGTCAAATAATCCGGCTCGATGACGTAAAACAGTGCGGTTTTCATCTCCGCATCCGTGGCGGGCTTGGGCGTGCCCTCAATCCAAAACGGCGCTTCGGAATCGCCCGTCATCGGGATCGCGCCTCCGTTGAGCGAGGCCGCCTCCACGCCGGGGACAGCAGCCACCGTATCCTGGAGCCGGCGCATGGAAGCGCGAACGGCATCGGGGGTGGCACCCGGGGTGGCAGGACAGGAAACAGCGAAGGTGAGCACATTGTGCGGATTGAAGCCGGGATTGATGCTCCAGAGTTTGGCGAGGCTGCGGACCATCAGCCCCGCACCCACAAGCAACACGAGCGCCATCGCCATTTCGACGACAACGAAGAGCCCTTGCAGCCGGTGCCGGGATCCACTCGACCCGCGTCCGCCTTCTTTCAGAGTTGAGTGCAGGCCCGCGCGGGAGGCCCCCAGCGCCGGCGCAAGTCCGAAGAAGATCCCCGCCAGCAAGGACGCGGCCAAAGTAAAGAGCAAAACCCGCGAATCGATGTGCACGGACTGCACGCGCGGCAAGGCATCCGGCATCAGCTGGATTGCCGCCTGAGTTCCCCATGAGGCCAGCAGCAGGCCCAGGCCGCCTCCAGTGCAAGAGAGTACGAGGCTCTCGGTGAGAAGCTGGCGAATCACTCGTCCCTGGCCCGCACCCAGCGCCGCGCGAATGGCGAATTCGCGAGTGCGCCCGGTGGAGCGCGCCAAAAGCAAATTAGCCACATTCACGCAGGCAATCAAGAGAACAAATCCCACCGCGGCGAGCAGCACCAGGAGAAATGGCCGGATGTCGCCCACGACGTCCTGTTGGAGCGGAAGGAGCGCGATTCCGGTGCCTTTATTGGCATTCGGATATGTCTCGGCGAGACCTCGCGCGACGGTGTCCATGTCTACCTGGGCTTGTTGGAGTGTCACTCCGGGCCGGAGCCGGCCCACCGCGTCCATGCCCATTGCCGCGCGCCGGTCGCGAAAGGTGGCATCGTTCCACTGGCCGATGGGCACATAAACGTCGCTGTTATGAAAATTGCCGTTGTGATAGCGAAAATCCGCCGGAATCACACCAACCACTGTGTAGCCCGTGCCGTCGAGCCTCAACGTTTTCCCGAGCGCGTCCGGCGAAGAGCCGAATTTCCTTTTCCAGAATCCGCCGCTGATGAGCGCTACAGGTTGTGCGCCCACCTGGTCCTCCTCGGGACGAAGCAAGCGGCCCGCGACGGGGTTCACGCCGAGCACGGAGAAGAAATTCGCGGAGACC
>DASXIK010000306.1:0-1595 GCA_036498025.1 Chthoniobacterales bacterium | reverse complement strand
CGTCACGCTTAACTCACCGGCTGAGCAGTTTCATCATCGCGTCGGGGTAGCGGGAACCGGCGAAGGCGTCTATCGGCGCCACTTCGTCGATGCGCTCCAAGTCTTCGACGGAAAGGGCGACATCGAGAGAGCCAATATTTTCCTGGAGATACTTGCGCCGCTTGGTTCCGGGAATGGGGACGATTTGATCGCCTTGGGCGAGCACCCAGGCGAGGGCCAGCTGTGCGGGGGTGCAGCGCCTGGTCCGCGCAATTTCCTCCACGCGTTTGACCAGCTCGAGGTTGTATTGAAAATTTTCTCCCTGAAATCGCGGGGTCGTTAGGCGATAATCGTCCGTGGCGAGATCTTCCGGTTTCTGGATTTTTCCGGTGAGGAATCCGCGCCCCAGCGGACTGTAGGGAACAAACGCGATGCCGAGTTCGCGACAGACGGGCAGGACCTCTTTCTCCGGGTCGCGGGTCCACAGGGAGTACTCTGACTGCAGGGCGGAGATGGGGTGGACCGCATGCGCTCGCCGGATGGCTTCCGGGCCGGCCTCGGAGAGCCCGAGAAAGCGCACCTTGCCCGCCTGCACCAGTTCAGCCATGGCGCCGACCGTTTCTTCGATCGGCGTGTTGGGGTCGACGCGGTGCTGATAGTAGAGATCGATGCACTCGACCTTCAGCCGCCGCAGGCTGCCATCGCACGACGAGCGCACGTAATCGGGCCGGCCGTTGATTCCGCGAAACTGCGCCTTGTCCGGATCGCGCACGATGCCAAATTTGGTGGCGATGATCACATTTTCGCGCTGGCCGCGGAGAGCCCGTCCGATGAGCTGTTCGTTGGTCTGCGGGCCGTAGACGTCGGCGGTGTCAAAAAAGGTAACCCCCAGGTCGAGGGCGCGATAAATGGTGGCTAACGACTCCTCTTCGTCGCGGTCGCCATAAAAGTCGGACATGCCCATGCAGCCGAGACCGACGGCGGAGACGACGGGCCCGCCTCGTCCGAGTTTGCGTTGTTTCATAGATGGGAACCTACAGGAAGAAATAGAACTTCATTGGGAATTTAGCTCGCGAATCACGCGAATAATTTAAGGTAGGGACGGCGCGCTGCGCCGTCCACTCCGCACGCGAGAACCGCAGCGGATGACGTTGATTGCTTTCGCATCCGCGGAGTGGCCGCCGCAGCGCGGCGGCCCTACCTAAAAGACGAGGCGCGTTTTGCCTTGGCCGCGCGTGATGCGGCCGATGCGTTTTGCTTTTAGGAGTTGGATGGCGCGCCGGGCGTCGCTTTCGGACACGATCACGACCATGCCGATGCCCATGTTGAAGACCTGATACATCTCGCTCGTGGGCACGCGGCCGTTTTTGCGAAGGACTTCGAAAATGCGCGGGATCTGCCAGCTGCCGGTGTCGATGACGGCATCACACGTGGCCGGGAGAATCCGCGGCAGGTTATCGATCAAGCCGCCGCCGGTGATGTGAACGAGTCCCTTGATCATCTTCGCAGGCAATTGTGCGAGAAGCGGCTGATAATTTTTGTGGACGCGCAGGAGTTCCTTCCCGACGGACGATCTGGAACCGGGCAGCCGGGAGCGGGGCTTGAGGCGCATCTTT
>DASXIK010000305.1:0-5705 GCA_036498025.1 Chthoniobacterales bacterium | reverse complement strand
CGATGTCTTTGTCCGACAATCCCCGTTCGATCAGTTTGCGCGTCAAATTCCGCGCGTGCGAGTGATCGCTCAGGTCAGGGATAAAATGCGGTGCCCGTGACTTGGCGGCCAGGGACCGCCGCTTTTCTTCCGGCCACTGTCGGTAGATGAACTCGAAGAAATCAAAGCCAATTCCCACTCCGTCCATCCCAATCAAACCGGCAATGTGCTCGATGTGATCCACGTAATGATCGAGGGTCGCATCCTCAGGACGCGCACTCACGAGCACGGCGTTCACCCCGATGACGCCACCGCGCGCGCCGATCATCCGGATTTGCTCGTCGTTCATGTTCCGCTCAATGTCGTGGTAATGCCGGGCGTTACTGTGCGAAACAATCAGGGGACGCTTCGTTAGGGCGACGATCTCCTCGAAACCGGCAGGATTGATATGGGCCAGGTCGAGGATGATGCCGAGGCGCTCACATTCGCGCACCACCTGGCGGCCGAACTCGGTGAGACCTTCCGGCGACGAACCGCTGGCATCGAAAACGCCGCCGTGACCAGCCGCGTTGCTGCGGAACTGGGTCAGGCCCACGATGCGTATGCCGAGTTGATAAAAATTTCGCAGCAGATCCAAATCCGTCCCGATCGGCTCAACCCCCTCCATGGTCATGAGCACGGCGATTTTCCCGGCCGCCCGCGCCGCTTTGATTTCGGCGTAGCTCCGGCAAAGGCGGACCTCCTCGCAATTTTCCGTTTCGGCGTGGAGCCGGGCAATTTGCTCCAGAGCCACGGGCAATGCCTTGTCCGGAACATAGCGATCCTCGATAAAGATGGCGGCGGCCACCACCCCCATTTCGCCGGCCTGCCATTGGGAAAGAAATTCGGCCGCAAGCAGCCCAGGGTTCGCGCGTTTCTCATAAAGTTCCATGGGCAGATCAAAATGGAGATCGACCAGACCGTGGGCATGCAGCCGGGTGATGCGTTGCTCAATGGAAGAGATCATGAGTAATCGATTTGATTTTATCGAGATGCGATGCCGCGGTCGAGTCCCGCGCGGCGTCCTTTTCGCCGGTGGGCCCTTTCTACAGCGAGGGGGGCGACGGCGCGATCGACGGCAAATCCGGATCATCCTTGCTCCGCGGCGCGAACAGGCAAAAGGCCGCCACCAGCCAGGTGGCGCTCAGGGGCAACACGCCCGGAAGCCAGATGGACCAGCGCGAAACCAGCGTCAACCCCGTTAGGCAGTAAGCCGCTGTGATGGCGATGGCCATGAGCATGATGTCGACGCGGGAGAACCGGCGCACAAAACTGCTCGCGATCACAAGAAAGAGAATAAAAGCGCAGTCAAAAATCCAGCTGACGCGCCGCACAAACGCGTTCGCCTGAATGGTCGCGATGGTGGCGGCGAAAACGCCGGTCGAGGTTTGATGCTCACCGGGAGTGCGCGCCAGGATGATATCATCCCCGATGTTTTCGAGGAGCCCGCTCGTCTTCGACTTGTTCTCGTGCTGTTGCGCGGCCAGGAGGAGCTCGTTCAAATACAACCGGCGCGCGCGCTTGGCCGCATTGGGGTTGATCAAGGTGGAACCATCCGCCAGGAGCGGAATTTTTCGCCCGTTCGGCAGATAAATGTACGAGCCGAGGTCGATCTTCACCTCGCTGGGGGCAATGCGCATCCAGAGCAGTGTTGCCTGCAGGGCAAACGCCGGGATGACTTCCCCGCGATACTGAAAGAGAAGGGGAACGTGAATTTCGTCCGCGACGTCGTTAGGCAAGTTGGTGAAACCGAGAGTTGAGAGCAGCCGGATATCTTCGTCCGGCTGGCGACCGATGCCGGAGAAAGTGGCCAGGTCGCCGCGGCGGCCGGTCACCTGGGTGAATCCTGGAATCTCCACAACCGGGGCATCGAGGTCAGGGTTGGAAGTCAGCTCGGCGGCGGCCAGGAGTTTGGGAACGCGCATGGCCTGGTCCACGAAGATTTGCTCCTGGTCCTTACTGCTTTCATCCCATTGCAGCAGCGGCTCGAAAGCCACGACGGTTGGTTTGAATTCGAGCGCCGCCTGCAGAAAAAGCGCAAACTCCAGGGCCGACGTCGGACCAACCGACCCGCGCGCATCTTTTTTCACCAGGCCGGAATCCCGGGTGATGTCCACGATGGTCAGAGGAATACTGCCGCCCATGGGCTGGGAATTGCGCAGGAGCCAGCGCAGAAAAACTTCGTCGTAATGCTGCAAACGGGGCTCGCGCAAAAAGAGCAGACTGGCCAGCACAATGGCTAGCATGAGCCAGATCGACGGGCGTTGCATTGGCAGAAGTGAAGAGGGACGCGCGACCAGTGACAAGTGAAAAGCAGGCAACCCCTCGCCTGTTGCGCGAATTCTACCGACTCAGCTCCAGCATGCGCAGGATTGGTGCCTCGGCCCGCTGACGCAGCGGCTCCGGCAAAACGATCTCGGGCTGCAAATGGAGCAACGCGTCGTAGGCCTTCTGCAGTGTGTTCATTTTCATGTAGCGGCACTCGCCGCAGAAGCAATTGTCCGTCGGGCCGGGGATGAACGTTTTGCCCGGAATTTCTTTCTTCAACCGGTGCAACATGCCCGCTTCTGTCACCACAATGATCTCGCGCGCGGGCGAGTTTTTGCAAAAGGTCACCATTTTTTCGGTGGAACAAACTTCGTCCGCCAGCAGCCGCACCGCGTAGGTGCATTCCGGATGGGCCACCACCGGGGCATGGGGAAATTCCTCCCGAATCCTGCCGATGCTTCGCGCCGTGAACTCCACGTGCACGTAACAATTGCCCTGCCACAGGTCCATCTTCCGGCCGGTCCGTTCCATCACCCATGCGCCCAGGTTCTGGTCGGGCACGAAAAGAATATTCCGGTCCGGTGGCGCTGCGCGCACAATCTTATCCGCGTTGCCGCTGGTGCAGATGACATCGGACAACGCTTTGACTCCGGCGCTGCAATTGATGTAAGCGATGACGTAATAGTTCTTGTCCGCGTGTTCCTTGAGATATTGCGCCAGCTTCTCCGGCGGACATGACTCCGAAAGAGAGCAGCCGGCGTCGAGATCCGGCAGGACCACGCGCTTTGCCGGGTTAATGATCTTGGCCGTCTCCGCCATGAAGTGGACGCCGCAAAAGAGGATAACGTCCGCGTCTGTTTTTTGTGCCTGGTAACTCAAACCGAGAGAGTCGCCCACGTAATCGGCCACGTTCTGCAGCTCCGGCACCTGGTAATTATGAGCCAGGATGACGGCGTTCCTCTTCTGCTTAAGTTCCTTCAGCTCCTCCGCCAGATCGACGCCGAAATTTACACCAGCCGCTACCATCCCTTAGTATCAGGCAAACCTATGCAATCTCAACCATCCCCCTCCCGCTACCGCCTTGGCTTCCTCAGCGCGGGCAAACTGGCCGGCTCCGTCATTCGCGGATTGGTCCGATCCAATTTCTATTCGCCCGCTGAGATCATCGCCGGCGAGCCCAACGAGCAGGCGCGATCAATCCTGGAGAAGGAAGTGGGAATCGCGGTCAGTACGGGCAACACCGAGGTGGCGCAGGAGGCGGAAATTCTTTTCGTGGGCGTCAAGCCAGCCGTCGTATTGCCAGTCCTACGCGAACTCGGAGCGGCCACGGCTGACAAGTTGATCATCTCTCTGGCCGCGGGCGTCCGTATCGGCGCCATGGAATCGGCCACTTCGGGTCGCATCATGCGTGCGTTGACCAATACTCCGTCGGCCATCTGTCGCGCCGCGACCGCCATCGCCCGTGGATCGCGCAGCAGCACGGCAGATCTGGTCATGGCCAAACAGATTTTCGGCGCTATTGGTGCCGTCGTCGAAGTGAACGAGGAACAAATCGACGCCGTCACGGCCTTGTCCGGCAGCGGGCCCGCTTTTGTTTACACTGTCATCGAAGCGTTGGCCGAGGGTGGAGTGAAGATGGGATTGCCGCATGAAGCCGCCATGATTTTGGCGACGCAGACCGTGCTGGGCGCGTCAGCGCTTGCCGCGGAAACGAAACTCTCGCCGGAAGAATTGCGCAGGATGGTGGTCACACCGGGCGGCACCACCGCCGCCGGTCTTGAGGCCATGGAGAAACTGGGAACGTCGCAGGGTTTGATCGCGGCGGTGGAAGCAGCCACGAAGCGCGGCCAGGAGATGGCCGCGGAAAATAATTAAGAACGGAAACGATTTCTTTAGCCACAGAAACGCAAATCGCTGCCGGTTCTGGTGGTGGGGCGCCGTCACGCGGGTGAAGGAGCGGCCGGGCTTTCAGACTCTGTCGAGCCGTCGCATCCTTTGGCCGACAGGTTTTGCCCAGATGAACACAGATTTTCACAGATGAAGCCGATGCTCTTTAATCTGTGTTTATCAGTGTAAATCTGTGGCTAATGTTTTTCTTGTGAATCTACGCGCTGAGGGCGACGCGCATGATGTCGAGCGGCGCTTCCCGCTCGAACCAGATCTCGAAGGCGCGAGCGCCCTGGTGGAGCAGCATGGATAGACCGTCGGCCGCGCGGGCGCCCGCCTCCCGAGCCGCTGCGACCAGAGGCGTGCGCTGCTGGCGCGCATAAACCACATCGTAAACCATCAGGTGCGGTTGCAGCAGCGTCGCCGGGAGAACGGACAGATCGTGCGGATTCAAGCCGAGCGGCGTTGCGTTAACGACCAAATCCGTGTGATCGATCTGAAATCTGAGCGCCCGTTCGTCCCATGGCACCGCCTCCAGCCGGGCGACCGGGCCGAGCACTCGCGGCCCGGCCAGAGCAGGCTGCAATTGCGCCACCAGTTCCCTAGCCTTTTCCAGGTCGCGATTCACGATCACCAGCCGTTCGCAATGGGCCCGGGCGGATTGCCCGGCGATGGCGCGGCCCGCGCCGCCGGCGCCCAGAATGAGAATGCGCAGATCGCGCAGATCAACCGAAAACTCGCTGCGAATGGCGCGGGCAAAGCCGATCCCATCCGTGTTGTAGCCAAGCAAACGCCCAGCGCGGACTGCGATCGTATTGACTGCCCCGATCTCCCTGGCCTCAGCCTCCAGCTCGTCGACCAGGGCGCAGGCCGCAACCTTGTGCGGCACAGTCAGGTTGAGTCCCACAAACTCCAGCGTCCGTGCGAGCTCCAGTGCCTCTGCTAATTCGTTAGGCCGAATACTAAACCGGCCGTATTGCATCTGCATATGACAGTGATTCAGGGCGGCATTCTGCAGGGCCGGAGAAAGGGAATGCGCTACCGGGTCGCCCAGAACGCCCAGCCGCACCGGCGGGCTCACCTCCGCCGCAACCCGGGGCCATTCCCCCAGATCCGCCAGTGTGTAAACTTCTCTGGCCTTTCTTGTTTTCATGTAATCCGCGACGGTGTCAGAGAAGCGTAGCGCGTTCGCCGTGGCTTTGCACTGAACCTCTTATTAAGTCTTAAATTCCTCCCCGCAGTTGTCGCATGCGTGCTTCGTCTGCTACTGTCGCCGGACACAGAATGACTGAGCCGGCTGCCAATTCCACTCCTTCCGATTTCGTCCGCGACGTCGTGGCCGAGGATGTGCGCTCGGGCAAGCATACGAAGATCCACACCCGTTTCCCGCCGGAACCAAACGGCTACCTGCACATCGGCCATGCCAAGTCGATCTGCCTGAACTTCGGAATTGCCCGGGAATTCGGCGGAGTTTGCAACATCCGCATGGACGACACCAATCCCACGAAAGAGGAAATGGAATATGTCGATTC
>DASXIK010000304.1:0-2881 GCA_036498025.1 Chthoniobacterales bacterium | reverse complement strand
CGAGCGCGTGCTCGCGGCCATTGAGCGGATCGCCAAGGGATGCGCCATGGCTGCGGGCGTGCCGGCCGAGCGCGCCCCCATCGTCGATGTCCTGAAAGACCAGTTCACCCCGGCCACCTACAACAACCCGGAGTTGACCCGGCGGCTGATGGCCGTTTGGAAGAAATCGTTAGGCGAGGCCAATGTCGAAACGGCCGCCCCGACCATGGGCGGCGAGGATTTCTCCGAGTTCAGCCTGCCTGATCACTCGATCCCGGCGTTGGATTTTCACATCGGCGCGGTGGATCCGGCGAAAATTGCCGAAAGCAATAAGAGCGGCAATCCCCTTCCCAGCCTGCATTCGAGCAAGTTCGCTCCCATCCCGGAGCCCACCATTCGGCTGGGCATCACCGCCATGACCATGGCCTTGCTCGAATTGATGAAAAAATAGGCCGGATTCGCCGGGGTGTTAAGCCTCCGAGAGGCATCAAAATCGCTATGTAAGAGTCGGTGGAGACCTCCACCGTCGCCCTGCCGGAGACCCCGGTTTCGATCAGGCCCTCAGTCGTCCCCAGGGACGGTCGCGCCCTTAACCTGGCTCTGTTCCTCGTCGCCCTTTTCCCGGCCGCGCTGGTCATTCGCCTGATCGCCGAATACGGCGTCAACGTTCCCTTTGGAGATGAGTGGGCCATGATCCCGCTTTTTGCCAAGTGGCACGATCACCAGATGACGCTGGCGGATCTCTTCCGGCAGCATAACGAGCATCGAATTTTCTTTCCGAAACTGATTTACCTCGCTTTCGCGCAATTGACCCACTGGAACCTGCGCGGGGAGATGTTCTTTTCCGTTTTTCTGTGCGGCCTGACCTCCGCCTCCCTTTACGGCCTGTTGCGGCGAACGGTGGGAGGCACGACCCGCCGTCGTCTCACCCTTTGGGCCATCAGCAATGTGCTGATTTTCTCCCCGGCCCAGGCGGAAAACTGGTTATGGGGATTCCAGCTGCAAATGTTCATGCCGACGGTTTGCCTCGTCGCCGCGCTCCTCGTTTTGCAAACGCCGGCGTTGAACATCGCGCGATTCCTCGGCGTCACCGTGCTCGCTCTCATTGCGACTTTTTCTTTCGGAAACGGCCTTCTCATCTGGCCGGTTCTTGGTCTCGCCCTTTTCCTGAGCGGCGTAAACAAACGCTGGATCATCGCGTGGGCCGGTCTCTGCGTTCTCACCGTCGCGCTCTACTTCACCGGGTACGAAACACATCCACTGCCCGGTCATCCTTCATTCCCGGCGCGCTATTACGTCATCTATTTTCTCCGCTTCAACGGCAACGCGCTCAACCTCTTTCCCGTGCCCGGCCAATTGACGCTGGCCGCTGCGATCGGAGCTGGCGCTGTTCTTCTCCTGGGCGCCATGACGCTCCACTTTTTGCGGGAGCAGCGACAGGCTCTTCGCGCGGCCGCCCCCTGGATTGCTTTAGCCGCCTATGCCGTGGGGAGTTCGCTCATCGCCGCGCACAGCAGAATTCACGAAGGAATCGCACAGGCCCTCAGCTCACGTTACTCCAGCATTTCCATCAACCTCTACATCGCTCTCCTAGTGTTGTTCGCCATCGCTGCCGATTTCGCCCGGCCGCGCGGCGCGCGTTTTCATTTTTCAAGAATCGCCGGATCCTGCGTGTCGCCTTTCATGGCCATGCTCCTGGTCTGGTCCCTGGCCTCGTTCCCCGCGGTGTATGTCCGGATCAGAAATCTCTCGGAACTCTGCACCCATGGCGTGGCTTATCTGCACTTTGCCCGGGTGATCCAACCTTCGGTCAACCTGCGTCATCATCTGCATATTCACGCAGAGTTTCCGGAGCTCATGCAAAACCTCGCCGTCCTCGATCGCCTGGAATTAATCACTCCGCCATTCTGCCATTCCAACCTGCTGACTGACAGCGCCGATCAGCCCGACCGCCAGACTGGCGAATTCGGCCGCTGCGATCCCGCCGTGCGCCGAAGCGCGACCACCGTCGAACTCAGCGGACGAGCCTTTGTCCCGGCGCTCGAGGAACCGGCGCCCTGCATCCTGCTGGCCTACGAAGCGGGCGGTCAGTGGTTCAGCTTCGCAATTCTGGAAGTGGGAGAGAAACGCCCGGACGCTGCGGCGGATTTCGGCGAAGCCTACCAATACTCCGGCTGGCGCACGATCGTCGATACCTCCGAGCTTCCAAAAAAGGCACGCCAAATTTCGGCATGGAGCGTTGACCCGACGACAGGCAACGTTTTCAAATTGCCCGGCACGATTCTTCTGCCGGTTTCGTAGCTTGGCACACTGTCTTCCTGTAGCCGCCCCGCTCTGCCTGCCGCGCCGTAGCCAGGCGAAGGCGGGTCGGGGCGTCCCCGGCCCGCACGGCGACAGAGCGCCGTGGCTACAGAGGATCGTCTCGCGCGAAGCCTGTTGTCGGAAAGAGGATCAGCCTAACTACTTTACCCGAACGTTCTTCCGTAGATACGTCGGCACGTCCAGATCCTGGCCTTCCACGATGGTAGGCTCGCTCTTTTCGAATCGCCCCCGCGTCACTGGCTCAAATTGCATGACATCCTGCTTGGCCTGTACCGCTTTTTCCTTCGGCGCGACCGGTTCTTTAATGAGCGCCGGTTTTTTCTTCGGCATAATCAGCCGCGGCCCGGGAATTGGATTCTGGACGGGCGGTGGCGGTTCCAAGGAAGCTTCAATCGAAACCGGCGGTTCCAGCGGAACCAGTTCTTCCGGCTGACCCGGCGCGAAGGTTGCGTCCGCCACAAAGACTTCTTCCTCGGCGATGGGAGGACTCTCCCATGCTTCGGATGCAACCGGCTGTTGTTCCCAGACCGGTGGAAGCGGCGGGGCAGCCAGTTCTGTTTCGGCAGGAGCTGGCGCCGGC
>DASXIK010000303.1:0-3842 GCA_036498025.1 Chthoniobacterales bacterium | reverse complement strand
CAACGGTGTCAACGACAGCGCTGAGCAGGCACATGCGCTGGCAGCGATTGCGCGACGTTTATCGGCCAAGATTAACCTGATTCCCTACAACACGGTCGAAGGCCTGTCGTGGTCGCGGCCTTCCCGGCAGCGGCAGGAGGAATTTCTGGCCATCGTCAAGCACCACGGGATAGTGGCCACCCTGCGGCGCGAGAAAGGGCACGACATCGCCGCGGCCTGCGGGCAGTTGCGCCTGCAGACCCAGCGCGCCGCGCAGGCCGGCTAGCCGGCAAAGCGCCGGGTGGATCGCCTGTCAAAAACTTTTGCGCGAAGCCGGAAGGTGGCGTTAAGTTCTGATCATGTCCGGCTTCGATCAAGAGCCCGAGCGCGTTTGGGATGAATACGAATGGGAGCGCTTTCTGCAGCAACAGGATCACAAGACTGAACGCTATATGGAGCTTCTGGAGAAATACCTGGACGACCCGCAACGCGATCAGATCATCGCCCGCGAAATGGGCTGGACGCAACTGCTCGACTCCAAGGACTGGAGCGCCGAGGTCGATGCCTTGCTCGACGAGGAGGGCGCCGACGAAGAGGCGGATGAGGACGAGATGCCGGAGGCGGGAGACACGTTTGAGGATCACAGCCTCTACCGCGCGGCGTTTGCCCTAACGATCTGGATCGATCGCCTTTTCGATCAAAATCCGGCGCTGCAAAACGAGCCCAGCGCCGTCAAGCTCGCGACCCACTCGGCCTTGGCCAGCGCCAAATTGGCGGCGGCCTTAAGCGATGACGGAGTCGATGAAATCGGCATGACCATCGCCTATTTGAAGCGGGCTTTGAAGGCCATCACCATGTCCATGGAAGCCGCCGCCCAGCTCGAGGCAGAAAATCTCGTCACCACCGAGCAACATGGCCTGGTTCTCCGGCGCCTGTTCCAGGTTCGCGATGGAATTATTACCCTGATGGGGGAATATCGCGGCGAGTGGCGCCGCCGTTTCGGCTCCTAGTCCTAGGCTTGGGAGTTGAATAAACTGAGCGGCTTCTCCGTCCAATGATGCAAACGGAAGTGACTCCGGCAGAATCTGATGTATCCGAACTCGACCTGGTCAAGAAATGCCAGGCCGGTGACTCCGAGGCATTCGATGAGCTGGTCACCCGCTACAGAACTCGTGTATTCGGAATGATTTACAACATGATCCATAACGAGCAGGACGCCTGGGACCTGGCTCAAGACAGCTTCCTCAAAGCGTGGAAGTCCATCCAGCGCTTTCGTGGACAATCCTCCTTTTACACCTGGATCTATCGGATCGTCATGAATGTGACGATCGATTGGATCCGGAAAAAACAGGTCAAAGGCAGCGGGTCGGAATTTGATGATTCCATTCAGCTAAAAGAAATCGATCCGGCATCGAGGACCATGCCCAAACCGGACGCGCTGCCTTATGAGGGGATGCAACGGAGCGAAATTCGTGCGCGCATTGACCAGGCCATCACTCAGCTGTCGCCTGAGCATCGCGCCGTGATTTTGATGAAGGAAATTGAGGAGATGCAGTATCACGAGATCGCGGAAGCGCTCGACTGTTCCATCGGCACGGTGATGTCGCGCCTCTTTTATGCGCGCAAAAAATTGCAGAATCTATTGAAGGACGTTTATGAAAACATTTGAAGAAAAATGGACTGCTTGGGTGGACGATGAGCTTACCGGCGACGAACTGGTTGCGTTCGAGGCCTCATTGCCCGACAAGACCACCGCGCAAGCCGAAAAAAAGGCAGCGCATCAGCTGCGCTCGCTGCTCCAGCGGGAGCTGCATGCGCCCACCATGGCTAACGAGGAATTCTTCAGCCACCAGCTGCGCGAGCGCATGGCCCGCGACGAAGAGGCCGAGGTTACGCGGAGCGGAGGAGATCCTTCTCCCTGGTGGACCATTGGCCGGCTTCTCTGGACCGGGGCCGCCTCCCTGGCGTTGTTTCTGGTCTGCGCCGTCCTGGTGCTGCGCGATAAGAACCCCGAGGAGCAATCGCAGTATCTCACCGAAATCCTGACCGCGAAGGTCGACCCCGTCGGCGCTCCCGACGCCACGGTTTCGATGTTCGAATCGAAAGGGGATCGCGTGACCGTTTTATGGACTGAGGGATTAAAATCGTTGCCGTCTGACTACGCCGCGAAGTGAGATCATCCATGCAACGTCGGGTCCTGGTGTTCAGCGCGTGCCTCGTGCTGGCAGCGGCGAGCCCGTCGTCGATGCATGGGGAGGATGGGCTGGTTGATCATTTGATCCATGCCTTCATGCCGGCGCACAGGAAGAGCTCGGCCAAAGCGAGCGCTTCCCATGCCGGCGAAATTGTGTGGAGCGGGTTGGTCATGGCCGAAAACACGGAGAACCCAGAGCCCGCTCCCGCGGAGCTGATCGAGATCGAGCCCACTCTCAAGGGCCTCTTCGGCTACAACCAGTTTGTCGTCATCGGGCAGTCGCGCAAGACGCTTCGCACCGGGCAGGAAGATTGGCTGGCTTCGAGCAAACATTTCGCGCTCCACGTTGATGCGCAGGGCCCCAGCGAGGGCGGTTACATCGTTAATCTCAAACTGGTGCAACGCGACAACACCGAGCCGCCGGCCGAGCAACTGATTCTCGAAACCGCCACCAAACTGAGCAAACGCAGCCCGCTCGTCATTAAGGGCCCGCAGATCGGCGGCGGCCAGCTCCTTCTCGTCCTCGTGGTCCAGTAACGGTTCGCGCTTCGCAGCGCCCTTCCGGCCTCCGTGCCCTTTACAGATGCAAACAGATGCATCCGCTGTTTAGTGCTCGGATGCGATTCTTGCGCCTTACTCCACTTGCGCTCTCGTATCTCGCCCTTTGCGCGACCATGAATGCAGAAAAGCCGTTCGATTTCGCCGCTACCCCGGGAAAACTTCCCAAACAAATCCTCCCCGCGGAATACGCCGTTCACATCGTCCCTAACATCGAGAAGCTCACCTTCACCGGCAACGAAGCGGTGAAACTCGACGTGCGCAGCGCGGTCCGCCAGATTGTTCTCAACGCCGCCGATCTGGAGATCAGCGCGGCTGCGGTCGATGGCAAATCCCTGGCGAAATCCGCCATCGCCCTCGACCAGAAAAAAGAGCTGCTCACCCTGGTCCTCCCGGCCGATCTGCCCGCCGGGGAACACACTTTGACCCTTTTCTTTTCCGGAAAAATTAACGAGCGCGGCATCGGTTTGTTCTACGCGCCATACCAGGAGCAGGGCAGCGGCGCGAAAAAGATCATGCTCGGCACCCAGTTCGAGCCGACCGACGCCCGCCGCTTTTTCCCCTGCTGGGATGAGCCCAGTTTCCGCGCGCGTTTTCAACTCACCGCCGTCGTGCCGGAAAATTGGCGGGCCGTTTCCAACATGCCCGTGGAACGCGATACCAAAGTCGAGCACGGCAAGGAAGTCCGCTTCGCCATGACTCCTTCGATGGCGAGCTATCTCAATGTCTTCGTCGCGGGCGAGCTCGATCTCATCGAAACAACAAACCACGGGGTGCAGATCCGAGTGATCACCACCAAGGGCAAAGCCGAATGGGGACGCTACGCCCTCGAGAGCTCCGTCAAACTCCTCGATTATTACAACGACTACTTCGGCGTCCCCTACCCTTTGCCGAAACTCGACCAGATCGCTGTGCCCGGCGGCTTTGGCGGCGCCATGGAAAACTGGGGCGGCATCACCTATTTCGAAAGTTCGCTCCTGGCCGATCCGAAAAACGCGTCGGACGATTCCCGGCACGACATCTTTGCTGTGCTCGCGCATGAGATGGCTCACATGTGGTTCGGCGATCTCGTGACCATGGCCTGGTGGGACAATCTCTGGCTCAACGAAGG
>DASXIK010000302.1:0-2679 GCA_036498025.1 Chthoniobacterales bacterium | reverse complement strand
CCCGACCACCAGCGGAGCAATGAAGCGCACACTGCGGTTCTCGGCCAGCGATCGCAGCGCAAGCCAGGCCGCGATGACCCCGAGCATCACCACCGTGTAGGGAAAGCCGCCGGTCACCACCAGGTAAACAAATGGCGCCGGCCAGAGAAAACGCCAGCGGCCGCGCTCCCGCTCAAGCGATCGTTCCAGACCCCACCAGGCCCATGGCAGCCAGGCAAACGCGCCTAACGCGCCGAACCAATCAGACGCTCCCCAGCAAATGTTCCAGCCATTGAGCGCCCCCACCAAGGCAACGAAGGACGCCAGCGGGACGGGAAACTTCCGTTGTCGCGCCAGCAGAAATGCGCCCATGGCCAGCACAAAGAGGTGCGCCATGGAAAGAGCAGCCGCCTGTTGGGCAAAGGCGAGCGGAAACTTCCAGATGAGAATAACGGCTGCGTTAACGAAAATGGAAAAAGTGCCGTATTGAAATTCGCCCGCGAGATTGCTGCAAACCCAGGAGTACGGGCTGAGCAGAGGCCAGTGCCCCTCGCTCCAGCTCCGGGCCACATCCGCGAAAACCGGCAGGATGGAAAGCTGGTAATCGTCGTTCCAAAAAATCCAGGGATTGTGCCAGAGCAAAATAAAGCAGAACACTACGACCGCGGTAGCGGCGCCTATCGCGCAAAGAAGATCGTGGCGCGGTGAGCGCGAGGAGGTCATGCCAAATTCCCGGCAGCCACTCTCGAAAGCGTTGACAGAACAAACAGAAGACGCCCAACGCTCAACGCCCAACGCTCAACGCTCAATGAGGGAGCGTGCTGGCTCATCCTGCGTTCTTCTCGGCTGTCCGGATGCTGGCGGAAAAGATCCTGATTAGTTCTTCTGTCTCACCCACGATGGCGACCATTCTTGCCTTGGAGGCCAGGCCCGTGAGTTGCAAGAGACGAAGCCAACGACACCGAATGATGCGCGCAGCGAATTCGAGCAAGCGCTCCTCCAGATCGAACGCTGCCTTTCCTCCGACTTGGGCGTTGAGCGTTGGGCGTTGAGCGTTGGGCGTTTCTCTTCGCCCACGAGCCGCATAGGCCCCGTCGGGAGCTTCCATCACCTTCCGCGTTCTCTTCATCTAGAGCACGACCGGTTTGCCTTCGGTCATGACCACGACTTTATCTTCAATGCCATGGGCGCGTGCGGCCGCCTGCAATCGCTCCAGCGGTTCGTCCATGGGCTCATAACCGAGACGGAACGTTCCGTAATGCATGGGCACCATCGTCCGCGCGCGCAGCTCAATAAAGGCCCTAACCGCTTCCTCCGGATTCATATGCACTTCGCGGCCGGTGGGCGCATCGTAGGCTCCAATAGGCAGGAGCGCGATGTCGATGTCGTGATGGTCGCCGATCTCGCGAAAGCCGGGAAAAAAGGCGCTGTCCCCGCAATGAAAGAGGGTGCGGCCATCTATCTTGACGGCAAACCCGCCAAAACCGCGGTGCAAATCCGCCAGAAAACGCGCGCCCCAGTGATAACAGGGGGTGAGGGAAACTTCGATCGGCCCGAGTTTCACGGTCTGCCAGTAGTCGAGTTCATGCACAATCTGGAAGCCAAGATCGTGCACCAGATTGCCCACGCCGATGGGCACCACGATCGGTTGATCCGCCGCCACCCGGCGCAGGGTGCGGCGGTCGAGATGATCGAAATGGGCATGCGTCACGAGAACGAAATCAATTTCCGGCAGATGATGAATTTCGAACCCCGGCTGCTTCAGGCGTTTGATCACCTTGAGCCACTTCGACCAGTTGGGATCGATGAGCACGTTGACCTCATGGGTTTGCACGAGAAAGGAGGCGTGCCCGATCCAGGTGACGCAAATCTCGCCCGCCCTCAACTTGGGAAATTCCGGAGGCGTCTCATCGCCCGACCGCTTAATGAAAAGCGACGGAATCAGGACACTGGTCAGATAATTACGCTTGTGCCAGTCGGGCCGAGGCCGCAATTTAACGCGGGTTGAATTCTTGTTTTTCGCGGCACTTTCCGGCGTTTGGCGAACGACGTTTCTGCGACTCTTTTTCGAAAAAGGGATCGGCACTTGCGCGGAACGATATAAACTACCTTGGTTGAAGCAAAGGTTTTCACTCCGATGACTCCAAATCCAACCGGCGAAAAGGCGGCCCTGCGGGCTGAAATGATCAAGCGACTGCGGCAATTAACCGCCGAGGACCGCCAGTCTCTTTCTGAGGAGATTTGCGAGCGTGTCCTGGAAATGACGGAGTGGAACGAGGCCCAAAGCGTGGTGCTCTTTTCACCTCTTCCGAGCGAGCCGATCATCACCCCATTGAAACTCGACTGCGACGCGCGCCGGGCCGCGTGCGTCATCATTCCGCAAAGCGCCCGCAATGAACACGATCTCCGCCTGCCCGAAAAGATCGACCTGATCCTCGTGCCAGGCCTGGCTTTCTCGCAGGACAAGCATCGCCTCGGACGCGGGGGCGGTTTTTTTGATCAACTCCTGGCCGGCCGCGCCGAGCAGGCGTTCAAGCTGGGGCTCTGCTTTTCGTTCCAGGTCCTGCCCGCCGTCCCTGTGGAAGGTCACGACATCGTCATGGATGCCGTCGTCACCGACCTGGATCGGTAGAAGAACAGGACGAGCAGGATGCGCCCTGGCAGGTGTGGAGTCTCTAGCGTGTTTAGTGTTGGGACACC
>DASXIK010000301.1:0-3046 GCA_036498025.1 Chthoniobacterales bacterium | reverse complement strand
GAAGAAAATCGTGGCCCAGCCCGATGTTGCGGTGCGCTCCTTCAATCAGACCGGGGATATCGGCCACCGAGATCCGGTGGTAGCCGGGAAATTCCACCACGCCGATGACCGGATGGAGCGTGGTGAATGGATAAGGCGCGACCTTTGAACGAGCGGCGGAAATCTTGGTCAGGAGCGTAGACTTTCCGGCGTTGGGGTAGCCGACCAGTCCGGCATCCGCGATGGTGCGCAACTCCATCAGGAAATGCCCCTGCTCGCCTTCAACACCCTCGGTGTACTGGATGGGCGCGCGGTTCTTGGAACTCTTAAAGTGCACATTTCCCTTCCCGCCTTTGCCCCCCTTCGCGAGAATGAACTCCTGACCTTCAGCGGTCAGATCCGCGATCGGTTCGTCGTCAGCCTTCTGCACGGCGGCGCTCTCCTCCGGCAAGCTACGCGCCTGGCCTACAACGGCCGCCGCGTCCTCCGCCTCTTCGTTAGGCGTTGAGAGTTGAGCGTTGAGCGTTGAACGTTTTCCCTGAAGATCCGCTGAGGATCCATCGTTCCAAATCTTCGCTACCGGCGTATCCGCTCGATAAACCACCGTTCCCACCGGCACCCTGACGATCTTGTTCGGCGCGGAGCGGCCGTGCATCTTCTTGCCTTTGCCATGCCCGCCGCTCTTGGCCTTGATGATGGGCTCGTAAAACAGCGCCGTCAGGTTATCGACATGCGGATCCGCCCGCAGAACGATGTCTCCGCCCCGTCCGCCATCGCCGCCGTCCGGGCCGCCTTTGGGCACAAATTTCTCGCGCCGAAAACTGACGCACCCGCGGCCGCCGTTGCCGGCTTGGGCCAAGACTTTGATCCGATCGACGAACACGCTCTTAATATATAGAGATCCTCGCCCGGCGCGACGCCCCTCTTCCTTCGGCTCGTCATCGGCATCCCTGCGAACCACATTCGCATTGCATCCGCCCGCGGACAGCTCATCTTTGTCGGCACTTTATGAATCCCTGGCAACTGCGGTGGATGCTGGCCCTTGTCATCGCCGCGCAAATTTCCCCCTTTTCCGTGACCACCGCAAAAACATCCGTGAAATCCTCCCCGCCTGCCGCTCTCTCCAAGAATAATCCTTTTGCCCAGGAAAGCGCGCTGCCCTATCACCTGCCCCCGTTCGACAAAATCAAGGACGCCGATTTTACGCCGGCGATCGAGGCGGGCATGCGCGAGCAGCTCAAAGAGGTGGAGAAGATCACCGGCAACACGGAGAAGCCGACGTTCGACAATACCATCGTGGCTCTGGAACGAACCGGGCAATTGCTCGACCGGGCTGAACGAACTTTTTCCAATCTCAACGCCTGCAACACCAACCCAGCCTTGCAGAATATCGAGAAGGACCTGGCCCCGAAGCTGGCGGCTCACAGCGACGCCATTCATTTGAACGGCAAACTCTTCGCGCGCGTGCAGGAGGTTTATACCAATCGAGACAAACTCGGTCTCGACGCGGAATCCAGCTATCTTCTCGAGCGCTATTACAAGGATTTTGTTCGCGCCGGCGCGCGGCTCTCCGATGCCGACAAGGAAAAGCTGAAGGCCATGAACGCCGAGCTGGCCACGCTGCAGACGAAATTTGAGCAAAACGTCCTGAAGGAGAAAAACGCCTCTTCCGTGGTCGTCGATGATCGCGCTCAGCTGGCCGGTTTATCCGACAACGAAATTGCCGCCGCTGGAGCCGCAGCCAGGGACGAGCATCACGATAATAAATTTTCCATTCGCCTGCAGAATACCAGCGGACAGCCGGTGCTCGGATCAATGCAGAACCGGCCGCTGCGCCAGCGGATCACGGAGGCGTCGCTGTCGCGCAACAGCAAGGGAGGAGAGTTCGACAACCGCGCCGTGGTCCTCCGCATCTGCCAGCTGCGCGCGGAGCGGGCGCAGCTTCTGGGTTACGCCAACCATGCCGCCTATCAATTGGAAGACCAGACCGCGGGCAATGTTCCCACGGTCAATAAACTGCTCGCCGACCTGGCGCCGCCGGCCGTGGCCAACGCCAAACGTGAGGCGGCCGATATGCAGAAAATCGTGGATGAAGAAAAGGGCGGATTTCAAATCGCCCCGTGGGACTGGGATTTTTACTCCGAGAAAGTGCGCAAGGCTCGTTACGCTTTCGATGAATCAGAAATCCGTCCGTATTTCGAATTGAATCACGTTATCCTCGATGGCGTTTTTTTTGCCGCGGGCAAACTCTACGGCCTGACCTTCAAGGAGCGGCATGATCTGCCGGTCTATCAGTCCGACGTGCGCGTCTTCGAGGTTTACGATGCCGACGGCAAGCCGCTGGCGCTTTTTTTGGGAGATTATTATGCCCGACCCTCCAAGCGCGGAGGCGCCTGGATGACGGCTTATGTCCAGCAAAGCGGCCTCTTCGCCACGAAGCCCGTGGTGGCGAATCACTTGAACATCCCCAAGCCGCCTGCCGGCGAATCGACCCTGCTCACTTATGACGAAGTGCGCACGGCCTTCCATGAATTCGGTCACGCGCTCCACGGAATGTTTTCCAACGTGAAATATCCCCGCTTCAGCGGAACGAGCGTGCCGCGCGACTTCGTGGAGTATCCGTCGCAAGTTAACGAGATGTGGGCCATCTGGCCGGAAGTGCTGAAGAACTACGCCAAGCATTACAAAACGGGGGAGGACATCCCGCAGCCGCTGCTCGACAAGGTGCTGGCCGCGGAAAAATTCAACCAGGGCTTTAAGACGACGGAGTATCTGGCCGCTTCGATTCTCGATCAGTCCTGGCATCAGCTGAGCCCGGCGGACATTCCCAAAGACGCCATGGCTTTTGAAGCGAGCGCTCTCGAGAAAGCCGGAGTGAATTTCGCGCCGGTGCCGCCGCGTTATCGCACTCCCTATTTCTCGCACATTTTCGCGAGCGGCTATTCCGCGGGTTACTATTCTTATCTCTGGAGCGAAGTTCTGGATGCCGACACCGTGGAATGGATGAAACAGCACGGCGGCTTGCAACGGGAGAATGGCGATCGCTTCCGCCAGATGCTCCTCTCCC
>DASXIK010000300.1:0-2837 GCA_036498025.1 Chthoniobacterales bacterium | reverse complement strand
AGCATTCGCGGCGCGTGTTTCCTGATAACGCGAAGAACGGTCGCGATCGCCACTTCGTCGGGGACCGCCCAGCGAACGGCGCGGACGTCTCCCGGATGAGTGAGTTGTCATGTTGATCCTCAAGTTTTACCGAATTGTTATATGAGCGGAGCGCATCAGTGGATGCACGGCCAGCGCGACACGGCCCCCAAAGGCCCTCGAGCAATCTGCAAGCAGTCTGCGATATCGCTGGAAACTCCGCTTCTGGATGCCGAAAATAAACCTGTCTCGAACGGCCAGCCGCTCCCCTAAACCGACGAAGCAATGAAGATGCAAGAACTCGCACCATGGTCTCAATTCTGAATCGTCTTTCGAAGCGGACGCCCGGATCACCGACAATGATTCCCGACATCAAGCGGCCACTATCGCCTGTCGGCGGCGATTAGCAAGTGCCCACGCCATCGCCACCCCGGCAGGCCGATGCACCGGCGCGCAAAAGACACCCCTCAACGCCCAACCAGTTGATCCCGAAGCGAATAAACGCGCGACTTCAAATATTCCTTCGGCCGTTCACCACGGATCGGTGCCACAAAGGCGCGCAGGCTCCGCTCTCCCAGCCTCGGCTCGTAGCCAAATTCCGGCATCAAATCGCGGCAGTGCCATTCAACCCAGCCGATTTCATCCTTGCTCAACTCCCGTTCCCATCGCGTCACCGGTTCGGTGCTGATTTCCGTGAACCCCACTTTCGTCGCCGAGTTGCCGGACCAGCGTTGCCCCGCCTTGGTTGGCGTCAGCACGGTCTCCGGCGCGTAGTCCACCTCCAGGTAGTCACACACTTGCTTCATCCAAAGTGCCGGGTCGCGCGCCAAATTCTCATACTGCACGACGGCACCGGTGTGTTGCCCGGTAAGCACGCGGCGCGCAAGCGTCGCCGCCACGCGCCAGTGCGCGATGACATAATATGCCGAGAAGCGGCCGGTCCTTCGTTCTTTCTCCAGCGCGATCTGCGCGGCCAGAATGGCTCGCGGATCACGTAGCGTCACGATCAGCTTGGCCCGGGGAAAACGAGCAAAGATGGATGAAATGTAATTGCGATTGGCCGGAGTTTTCTCCACCCAGCGCCTGATTCCCTCGAGATGAATTCCCAGCACCGCCGCGTACGACTCGATCATCAGCACGAGCAAATCCCTGTCCGCATTGGCCGAATCGAAGGCCACGCGTTCGAAGGTCTCCAGGAATTGTTGCGTGGGAAAATCGTGATACTCCTGTTTTCCCCATTTCGGCGGCCCGCCAAAAAGCACGTTGGCCAGGGATTGTTTTGTCAAATAATCGAACTGCGCCCGGCGCCCGCGCGACCCGTACTTGGTCAGGACCGTCGGGAAATAAGCCGTCTCCTGAGGGAAAACAAGCAACTCGGGATGACTGTCGAGCAGGGCCACCAGCAGGGTGGTGCCGGATTTGGCCGGCCCGGCAATGAAAGCGGCCCGCTCGCCGAAACCGAGTTCGGTTTCCGCCATATCAGGCCGATCGACTGGCCGCCGACCCGAGATACCACTCGACAAACCGGGGCAGGCCGTCACGAAACGGCGTCTGCGGACGATAATCGAGAAGCTTCCTGGCTTTGGCAATATCCGCGCAGGTCAAAGGGACGTCCCCCGGTTGCTCGGGCAATTGATTGATCGTCGCCTTCTTCTGCAACGCCGTTTCAATGGCCGAGATCAAATCGCGCAGCGGGATGGTTTCGCTTTCGCCCAGGTTAAAAATGTCGAACAGCGGCCCCTCATATTTCAGCGCCGCCATCGTTCCCTGGATGATGTCATCAATATAAGTGTAATCGCGCCGCGTGCTCCCGTCGCCAAACTGATCGATCGGCTGGCCGGCGTGGATTCGACGGGTGAAGTGATGGATGGCCAGGTCGGGGCGTTGCCGCGGGCCGTAGACCGTGAAGTAACGCAGCGCCACCACGCGCAACTGGTAAAGATGCGAGTAGGTCGAGCAAAGGAATTCCCCGGCGATCTTGGTGGCCGCGTAGGGACTGATCGTCTGAGTCAGATGGAAGGCCTCCGAGAACGGCACCGTCTGGCAGATCCCATACACGGACGAGCTGGAGGCGAAAACAAACCGCTGCACGCCGGTGGTCCGCGCCGCTTCCAAAAGATGCAGCGTTCCCGATACGTTGGTGTCGTAATAAAGCTGCGGATGAGCGATGGAAGGGCGCACCCCCGCTCGCGCCGCCAGATGCATGATCACTTCGAACTTCGCCCCTTGAAAAACTTTGCGCGCGGCCGCGGCATCCCGCAGATCAACCTGGTGGACTGGCACCTGGCCGGCAAACGACGACATGTTCTCGCGCTTGATCCGCGGATCGTAATAATCGTTAAAATCGTCGAGGATGGCGACGTCATGGCCGCCGCCCAGTAGCTTTTCGACAAGATGCGACCCGATGAAACCAGCGCCGCCGGTGACGAGAATTCGCATGGTGCGACCGTAGAGATGAAGCCAAAACTGGGCAACAGGAGATTGGCCTTCGCTCTCCTGCTCCTGGCCCTGTTTCTCCTCTCCGCCGGGGCTACCCTCATTCTCCGGCTCTGGCCGGAACTGACCCGGCCGAAGCGCCTCGACCTCGTCTTTCAACTCCCGCCGCCCCTCGAGCTTGCCTCTCTCCCCACGGCCACGCGCTTTGATTTTCCGTTAGGAAGCGAGCATGGCGCCATGGCCTACAATGCCCAGCGTTTCACGGAGAACCGGCATTTGGGAGACGATCTCAACGGCATCGGGGGCGAGAACAGCGACCTGGGCGACCCGGTCTATGCCGTGGCCGACGGACGCGTTCTGCTGGCGCGCACAGGCGGCCCCGG